>NZ_JWJD01000006.1 GCF_000820505.1 Geoalkalibacter ferrihydriticus DSM 17813
CTGTCGGCCGAGGCCAAGCAGTCGGCCGAGCAGGGTCGCGGCCGCATGCAGGCCATGGTGCAGGCCATGGGCGAGATCAGCGCGTCGAGCAACGACATCAGCAAGATCATCAAGACCATCGATGAAATCGCCTTCCAGACCAATCTGCTCGCCTTGAACGCCGCCGTCGAGGCGGCGCGCGCCGGGCAGCACGGCAAGGGGTTTGCGGTGGTGGCCGAGGAGGTGCGCAACCTGGCCGCGCGCAGCGCCAAGGCCGCCAAGGAAACCGCCGAGCTCATCGAATCCTCCGTGAACAAGACCCGTCAAGGCGAGGGCATCGCGGGGGAAACGGCGGCGGCCCTCGATGAAATCGCCTCCAACATCACCAAGGTCTCCGATCTGGTGAGNTGAACAAGACCCGTCAAGGCGAGGGCATCGCGGGGGAAACGGCGGCGGCCCTCGATGAAATCGCCTCCAACATCACCAAGGTCTCCGATCTGGTGAGTGAAATCGCCGCAGCCGCCAACGAGCAGGCCGAAGGCATCGGCCAGGTCAACACGGGCCTGACGCAGATCGACCAGGTCACCCAGCAGAACACCGCCAGCGCCGAGGAATCGGCAGCCGCCGCGCAGGAACTCTCGGGCCAGGCGGCGCAGTTGCGTCAACTCTTGCAGCGCTTCCGGCTTAAGGGGCAGGGCGGNGCCGAGGAATCGGCAGCCGCCGCGCAGGAACTCTCGGGCCAGGCGGCGCAGTTGCGTCAACTCTTGCAGCGCTTCCGGCTTAAGGGGCAGGGCGGTTTCTCGGCCCCGGCCGCTGCTGCCGCCTCGCAGCGCTCCCTTGCCGCCGCTGATGCTGGTGCTGTCTGGGGGGGAAGCAAAACCTCCGCTGCGCCAAAGGGCGCGGCCGCTGCCATCGCCCTGGACGACGAGGAGTTCGGTCGGTACTAAGTGCTGTTGGGTATCTCCTTACCTTCGCCATGAGCGTCATGGCGGAATCAATGCGCGGTTCCATTATGGGCCGTTGCAGTTCACAGGGCAGGTTTTATTCAAGGACGCACGTATGTGCGTCCTTTTTTTGATCAAAAAATTATTTAAATTAAATTTTCTTTTGAAATTGGCCGAAAAGCATGCTAGCTTAGTTTTGGCTAATCGTTCTTGAGTGAATAACTTGGTTGCGCCGACATACGGGCAACAGCCAGCGGAGCGACCGAAAACCAAGGGAGAAGGGCACATGGCATCGAAGCTCAACAGCATTCAGGCTAAAGTCGGAGGTCTGCTCGCACTGATTCTGGTGCTGGCCTTCGGTCTCAGCACCGCCATCAACACCTTGCAGAGCGCCGCCCTGCTTGAAAAAAACGGCCAGGAGGCGTTGTCGGCATTGCGCACGTCGACGGAGGATCAGGCGCGCAGCGTGTTCTACAGCCTGGAGATCGGCACCGACAATTCGGTGGCGGAAGGCGAAATGGATGTTTTTCAAGAGCTGATCGATGATCTGGGGCGGGTGCCGGGGGTCATCGAAGTGGGCCTGACGGATCCCAAGGGCCGCATTGATTATTCCAACGTGCGCGCCTCTGTGGGCGGCGCCTTTCCCATGTCGAACAAGGTTCAAGCGGATCAACAGCCCCTGGTCTTCAGTGAGGCGGGAGACATTCTGACCCTATCGCGCCTGAGCATCATGGAGAAGGCATGTCTGGATTGTCATTTCGACGCCAAGGTCGGTGATGTCGCAGGGATACTGTTTGCGCGCTTGAGCCTGGAAGGCCTGCGCAGCATCGAAAGCTCCATGACGGCGGCTTTTGCCGAGGCGCGCGCCAAGAGCATCTCCACCGGCCTGTTGACCGGTGGCGGTGGCTTGCTGGTGGCCGCCCTGGCGGTGGTTGTTCTCCTCGGCCGGATGGTGCGCAAGCCCCTGTTGCAACTGGTGGGTATGGTGGAAGAACTTGGCCGCGGTCACCTCAGTCAGCGCCTCAATATTGAGAAGGGCGACGAAATCGGGCAGATGGCCAAGGCCATCGACAGTTTTGCCGATACCTTGCAGAACGACATGGTCGCCAACATGAAAAAGCTCGCCGCCGGTGACCTGGACTTTACCGTGGTCCCCTGCGATGCCCAGGACGAGATCCGCAATTCACTGCGCAAGGTCAGCGAAGACCTCAACAATGTGATGGGCGAGGTGCAGGGTTCGGGCGATCAGATCGCGCGCGGGGCCGATCAGGTGGCCGAAACCAGTCAATCCCTCTCCCAGGGTGCCACGGAGCAGGCCAGTTCGTTGCAGGAAATCTCGGCCTCCATCAACGAGATGGCCGCGCAGATCAAGACCAGCGCCGATCATGCCGTGCAGGCCGACGGCCTGTCGCGCCAGGCCAGCCAGTCGGCCGCGCGCGGCCAGCAGCAGATGCAGGCCATGGTGCAGGCCATGGGCGAAATCAACCGCGCCGGAGGAGATATCTCTAAAATCATTAAGGTGATTGACGAGATCGCCTTCCAGACCAACTTGTTGGCCTTGAATGCGGCAGTGGAAGCGGCGCGCGCCGGGCAGCACGGCAAGGGCTTCGCGGTGGTGGCCGAAGAGGTGCGCAATCTGGCCGCGCGCAGCGCCAAGGCCGCCAAGGAAACCGCCGAACTCATCGAGGTGTCGGTGGGCAAGGCAAAAAACGGTGGCGAAATCGCCGATCAGACCGCCACGGCGCTCGATGAGATCGTCGGCGGCATCACCAAGGTGTCTGATTTGATCGGCGAAATTTCGGCGGCGGCCAACGAGCAGGCCGAGGGTATCGGTCAGATCAATCAAGGCCTGGGGCAGATCGATCAGGTGACCCAGCAGAACACCGCCAACGCCGAGGAATCGGCGGCGGCCGCCGAGGAACTTTCCGGGCAGGTGCGCGATCTGCGCACGATGCTGCAACGCTTCAAGCTCAAGGGCGGCGCGCAACCGACTTCGGGTTTTCGTGTTGCTCCGGCCCCGGGCCCGGCGGTGTCGGCCAATTGGGGCGGGCCGAGCCCGTCGTCAGGGTCCGCGCCCAAGGCCACGGCCGGCAAGGCCGCGCCCGCCCAGTCCTTCATCGCCCTGGATGATGAGGAGTTCGGGCGCTATTGAGCAGTGAGTAGCGAATAGCGCGTAGGGGACGGTGGTTGCGCCGGGTGGGATTTTTTTCCTGCCCGGCGTTTTCATTTGCTGCACAAAGGCAAGTGCCGGTTATGATTGGTGATGAGGGAGGTCGATATGAATAAGGCAGTTGCGGCGGCAATCATCACCGGAGCGGCGCGCGGCATCGGGCGGGCGGTCGCCGAGGAATTTCTGCGCGCCGGCTACCAGGTGATGCTGGCGGATCTTGACGAGGAGGGCGGACACCGCGTCGCGGCGCAGCTCGCCGAGATCGGCCGGGTGGAATTTGTGGCGACGGATGTGTCCCAACCAGGAGAGGTGGAGCGTCTGGTGACCAGCACCGCCGCTCTTTTCGGCGGAATCGACGTTTTGGTCAATAACGCCGGAATCATGATCCGCAAGCCTCTCGAGGAACTCTCCTTCGAGGAATGGCAGCGAGTGCTGGCGGTCAATTTGACCGGCCCCTTTCTCTGCGCCCGGGCCGCCGCGCCTCATTTGCGCGCAAGGTGTGGCGCCATCATCAACATCGCCTCGACCCGCGCCCTCATGTCCGAGCTGCACACCGAAGCCTACAGCGCCTCCAAGGGCGGCCTGCTCGCCCTGACCCACGCCCTGGCCCTGAGTCTTGGTCCCGAGATTCGCGTCAACGGCATCAGCCCCGGCTGGATCGACGTCAGCGCCGGGCAGGAACCCTTGAGCGCCGCCGACCATGCCCAGCACCCTGCGGGGCGCGTCGGCACCCCGCAGGACATTGCCCGCGCCGTTTTGTTTCTGGCCGACCCGGCCAACGATTTTATCACCGGGGAAAACCTGGTCATCGACGGCGGTATGACGCGCAAAATGATTTATGTTTAACCTCTTGCTCACACTCATTGAAATCTAACACTTGATGGTTATGATGCGCCAAATTCGCCGAGGTGTGCGGCGTCGGGACAAGGCGGAAGGAACGACATCATGAGTAAGGAAAACATTCTGGTCATCGAGGACGAGGAAGACATTCTCGCCCTGGTGCATTACAACCTGGCTAAAGAAGGCTATGTGGTGACCCCCGTCACCAGCGGCGAAGATGGTCTCAATGCGGCCGCCGGCCAGGTGCCGGATTTGATCTTGCTCGACCTGATGCTGCCTGGCATCGACGGGTTGGAGATCTGTCGGCGCCTCAAGAAAAATCCTGAAACGGCCGCCGTGCCCATCATCATGGTGACCGCCAAGGGCGAGGAGGCCGACGTGGTGGCCGGTCTGGAACTGGGAGCCGAGGATTACGTGACCAAACCTTTTTCCAACAAGGTGCTTCTGGCGCGCATCAAAAACGTGTTGCGCCGCCATGCGCACGGGGCACAAGCATCCGGCAAGGACGATTCCCTGAGCATTCACGGCATCACCATCAATCCGGGTCGCAACGAAGTGCTGGTCGATGGCGATCCGGTGGATCTGACTTTTACCGAATTTCGCGTCCTGCATTTTCTGGCAAGCCGCCCCGGCTGGGTTTTTACCCGTTACCAGATCGTCAACGCCGTGCGCGGCGACGATTATGCGGTGACCGACCGCGCCGTGGATGTACAGATCGTGGGCCTGCGCAAAAAGCTCGGCACCTGCGGCAAATACATTGAAACTGTGCGCGGGGTCGGCTACCGCTTCAAGGACTGATACTCATGCGGCGGACACGCCTGTTCTGGCAGCTTTTTCCTTCCTACCTGCTTCTCACGGTGATGGTCCTCATCGCCGCCGGCTGGTATTTTTCAACGACCCTGAAGACTTTCTACCTCAACCAGTTAGCCGCGGATCTGACGGCGCAGGCGCGGCTGATCGAGCCTCAGATTGCTCCGCGATTCAACGCCGATGAAGCCGCCGCCCTCGATGCTCTGGCTAAGGATCTCGGCCACCGCGCCGGGGTGCGCATCACCCTGGTGCTGCCTTCGGGTGAGGTGCTCGCCGATTCCTTGCAGGATCCCCGTCTCATGGATAATCATGCCGCACGGCCGGAGATCGTGCAGGCTTTTGGCGGAAGCACGGGCATTGCTACGCGCTACAGCGCCACGGCCCGCGAATCCATGATGTATGCGGCGGTTCCGGTTTTTAACGACAAGGGAGACCTGGACGGAGCGATTCGTGTCGCCGTTGCGGTCACCGCAGTAGAGCAGACTTTGCGCGCGCTCTACCTTCGGGCTTTTGCAGGCGCGGTGGCAATTGCATTGCTTGCGGCGTTGCTTAGCTTGATTGTCTCCCGGCGCATCAGCCGGCCCCTGGAAGAAATGAAGCATGGGGTCAAGCGTTTTGCCGCGGGTGATCTCTCGGAGCGCCTTGCCGTCGGTGGCTCTGAGGAAATTCAGGCGCTGGGCGAGGCCATGAACCAGATGGCGGGCGAACTCGACGAACGTATCCGCACCGTTCTGCGTCATCGCAACGAGCAGGAAGCGGTTTTGTCGAGTATGGTGGAAGGGGTTCTGGCGGTGGACCTCGAGGCTCGTATCATCCGCATCAATCAGGCGGCGTTGCGACTACTAGGCGTGCGCGAAGATGTCAAAGGGCGACGCATTCAGGAGGTGATCCGCAAGGCTGACCTGCAGCGCTTCGTGGCCCGCGCCCTGGCGACCGCCGAACCGGTGGAGGATGACATTCTGCTGCGCGAGGAAGGCGAGCGTTTTCTGCAGGCGCACGGCACCGCTCTGCACGATGCCCAGGGGCAGATCGGTGCTCTTATCGTGCTCAACGATGTTACCCGCCTGCGCCGCCTGGAAACCATGCGCCGCGATTTCGTCTCCAATGTCTCCCACGAACTTAAAACGCCCATCACCGCGATCAAGGGATTTGTCGAGACTCTGCTTGACGGCGCCATGCAGGATCCTGACGATGCGCAGCGGTTTTTGGAAATAATCACCCGCCAGGCCGACCGCCTCAACGCCATAATTGATGATCTGCTCACTCTTTCGCGCGTCGAGCAGGGCGAGGAACAGAGCGGTCTGCCTCTGGAAAAAGAGCCCCTGCTCCCAGTCCTTGAAGCCGCGCTCCAGGCTTGCGCCTTGCCTGCCGCCGAAAAGAACGTGCGTCTCAATCTGTTCTGTTCTCCGGAGTTGACGGCGCGCATCAAGGCGCCGTTGCTGGAACAGGCTGTGGTCAATCTGCTCACCAACGCCATTAAATACAGCCCGCGCGACGGCAAAGTGGCCATCGAGGCGGCGCAGCTTCAGGGCAAGGTCACCATCCGCGTGCAGGACTGGGGGTGTGGTATCGCCAAGGAGCATCTGCCGCGGCTCTTTGAACGTTTCTACCGGGTCGACAAGGCGCGCAGCCGCAAGCAGGGCGGCACCGGCCTGGGCTTGGCCATCACCAAGCATATCGTGCAGGTCCACGGCGGAGAGGTCATCGTGCATAGCACGCCCGGCCAGGGCAGCACCTTCTCCATCCATCTTCCTCTTCCCTGAAAAGTGGGCAATTTGTAACTGTTCAGCACTCACCCGCCACACCCTGCGGCACTGTCGGACGCCGCCGGATTCCCCCGCTCTTCGCTAACCAAAACCTAACACAATTCTATACAAACCCTGACAAACAGCGCTTACAAGAATGTTTGCGCACACAGTCTTCTTATCCGCAGGTAACGCGCGCCTAACAAAAGATCGTCATTCTCTGCGTCATCGCGTTCCCGGGCAACCGGGAGGATAGAAAAACACTTTCAGACGTAGAGAAAAGGAGAAACAGATGAAGGCAACAAAACGTTTCATGATTTGGGGGCTGACCCTGTGTACCGCCCTGGCGGTGGTGCCCAGTTCCTTCGCGGCCGGTGTGGATCCCGACCTGCCCAAGTACAGCCGCGCCTCCGGGGTCTCGGGCAATCTTTCCAGTATCGGTTCGGACACCCTGAACAACCTCATGACCCTGTGGGCCGAGGAATTCGCCAAATTTTATCCCAACGTGCGTGTGCAGATCCAAGGCGCCGGCTCCTCCACCGCACCGGCGGCCCTCATCGAAGGCACCGCCAGCTTCGGTCCCATGAGCCGCCCCATGCGCGATTCGGAAATCCAGAACTTTGAGAATCGCCATGGTTACAAGCCTTATGCCGTGCCGGTGGCCGTCGACACCATCGCCGTGTACGTGAACAAGGACAATCCCATCGAAGGCATGAGCCTCGCGCAGGTCGACGCCGTCTTCTCTGTGGGCCGCCGCTGCGGTTCTCCCGCCGACATTACCCGCTGGGGCCAGTTGGGCCTGACCGGCGCCTGGGCCAACCGTGACTTCACTCTCTACAGCCGCAACGCCGTGTCCGGCACCTACGGCTTCTTCAAGGACAACGCCCTGTGCGGCGGCGACTTCAAGCCCTCCATCAATGAGCAGCCCGGTTCGGCGTCGGTGGTGCAGGGTGTCACCGAGTCCATCAACGGCATCGGCTATTCGGGCATCGGCTACATCACCTCAGGTGTGCGCGCCATTCCGCTGGGCAAGGAAGAAGGCAAGTTCTTCGAGCCTAATTCAGAGAATGCCGCCAGCGGTGACTACCCCCTGGCTCGTCTGCTCTATGTCTACATCAACAAACACCCCAACCGCGACCTCTCGCCCCTGGAGCGTGAATTCGTGAAGCTGGTGCTTTCCCAGGAAGGCCAGGAAGTGGTGGTGCGCGACGGCTACATTCCCCTGCCGGCGAGCATCGCCAAGAAAACCCTGAATGAACTCGGTATCAAGTAGGTATTGATTCTTGAAGACAAAAAGCGTAGCCCACTCTGTCGATTCCCGGCAGGGTGGGCTGCATGGCAAACAGGGCACCAGAAGCTTCCGCAACCGCCATCAATTTGGATGAACATGAGTGACTCGAGTTCCAAAAATGCCGGCCAAGTAGAAAAAAACCAAAGCCGGTTGCCTGAGGAGGCGCGCCGTGCCCGCTTGAAAAAATGGCGCCGCACCAAGGATCGCATCTCCACCTACGGCGTATCGGCCGGTGGCCTGGGCGTGGTTTTCGCTCTGGCGCTGATCTTTATCTATTTGTTCTACGAGGTCTTCCCGCTGCTGCGTTCGGCGGAAATCGCGCCGGTGTCTTCCTACGTGTTGCAGGACGAGGACATCGCGCATTTCGCCCTGGAGCGTTATAACGAACTGGCCGCGGTCCATACCCGCGACGGCCGGCTGCTTTTCCTTGAGGCGGCCGACGGCCGTTTGCGCAAAGAATTGCTCGTGGCTCTGCCCGAAGACGCCGCGGTGAGTTCCTTTGCCACCGGTGATCCGAGCGAAGGATTGTTTATCTACGGTCTCGAGGATGGCCGGGCGCTGATCGCGAGAACTGATTACCGCTTGAGTTATCCTCAGGATCGCCGCCACATCGAGCCGCAGATCAAATATCCCCTCGGTGCCGACGCGGTAAGAGTCGATCCCCAGGGAGCGGCTCTGCGCAGGGTCGCGGTGCAGGAAACCGGCAACGGATTTAGCGTGGCTGCCGCCACCGAAGACGGACGCTTGCTGCTGGCGGTGTACACGGCGACGACCTCGCTGTTTACCGGCGAAGTCAGCCTGCGCCACCGGGAGTACGTGCTGCCGAGTCCGCCGCAGCAGGGCGAAAAGCTGCTCATCGACGGCGCCGGGCGCAACCTGTTCGTGGCCGATGCCATCGGCGCCATCCATTATTACGACATCAGCGATCCGGCTGCGGCGCACCTGGTGCACAGCGTTGCGGCGGTCGCCGCGGGCGAAACCGTCACTGCCCTGGAGTTTCTTAAGGGTTCTGTGTCGCTCATTGTCGGCGGCTCCGACGGCACCCTGAGCCAGTGGTTTCTGGTGCGCGGCGACGACAATGTGCAGCAACTGACGCGGATTCGCGACTTTTTGCGCCATGCCGGTGCCATTACCTCTCTGGCGCCGGAATACAACCGCAAGGGGTTCGTCGCCGGCGATGCCTCGGGAAGTATCGGCATTCACTATGCCACCTCCCATCGAACCCTGCTGATGGAGCCGGTCAGCGATAAGCCGCTGCATCATCTGGGCCTTTCGCCTGTGAATACGGCGCTCCTTACCCTGAATGCGGATGGGTCGGTGCGGAATTTCGACCTGGATAACCGTCATCCCCAGGTGTCTCTCTCGGCACTCTGGGGTAAGGTCTGGTACGAGGGTCGCGAGGGGCCTACCTATGTCTGGCAGTCATCCTCGGGCAGCGATGATTTCGAATCCAAGTTCAGCCTGGTGCCCCTGACTCTCGGCACCCTTAAGGCCGCTTTCTTCGCCATGCTCTTTGCCGTGCCCCTGGCGATCATGGCCGCGGTCTATTCGGCTTATTTCATGACGCGCGCTCTGCGCGGCGTGGTCAAGCCCACCATCGAAGTCATGGAGGCTCTGCCCACGGTCATCCTCGGCTTTCTTGCCGGGTTGTGGCTGGCGCCTTTCATTGAGAAGAATCTGCCCGCCGTGTTCGCCATATTTCTGTTTATCCCCCTGGCCATGATCGCGGCGTCTTTTCTCTGGTCGAGCCTGCCGGCGGCTTTTCGCGCGCGGATCTCGCCGGGCTGGGAGGGCGCTCTGCTGGTGCCGGTAGTGTTGCTGGTCGGATGGCTGTGCGTATCCATGAGTCCGCTGGTCGAGGTGTGGTTCTTCGACGGCAGCATGCGCCAGTGGCTGACCGACGTGGGCATTACCTACGACCAGCGCAATGCCCTGGTGGTCGGCATTGCCATGGGTTTCGCCGTGATTCCGACGATCTTTTCCATTACCGAGGATGCGGTGTTCAACGTGCCCAAGCATCTCACCCAGGGATCCATGGCCCTGGGCGCCACGCCCTGGCAGACGGTTCTGGGTGTGGTGATTCCCACCGCCAGCCCCGGTATTTTTTCTGCGGTGATGATCGGTTTCGGCCGCGCGGTGGGAGAAACCATGATCGTGCTCATGGCCACGGGCAACAGCCCCATCACCAACTTCAACATCTTCGAGGGGATGCGCACCCTGTCGGCCAATATTGCGGTGGAGCTGCCGGAAACGGCGGTGGCCAGCACCCACTTCCGGGTTCTGTTTCTTTCGGCCCTGGTTCTGTTCGTGATCACATTTGTCCTCAATACCGTCGCTGAAGTGGTGCGCCAGCGCTTGAGAAAACGCTACAGTTCACTGTAAAGGTTTGTTGACTGATGAAGACCTGGTTTAAAAGCGGCACTCCCTGGATATGGCTCACCGGTGGCGCCATGACCCTGTGCATGGTCATGGTGATTGGTCTGCTGCTGCTCATCGGCGTACGCGGCTTCAGCCACTTCTGGCCCGCGGCTATCGTCGAGACCACCTATACCGCGCCCGGCGCCGAGCCCATGCGCCTGCTCGGCGAACTGTCGCGCAGTGAGACTCTGACGGCGGCGCAGATTCGTGAATCGGGCGTCGAGGTCGCCGAGGATCAGCTTTTCGTCACCCGCCATCTGCTCAAACAGGGTACCCGCGATCAGCTCGGGCGCGATTTTGTCTGGTATCTCGCCGATTACATGGGCGCCTGGCATTATCCGCAAGATGCGCTGATGCTTGAGCGGCGCGAGTGGGGCAATTTCTACGGCTATCCCGTCGAATTGCGCGAGGGCGACGCGGTCATCGCGCGTGGCGCGGATCTGCCCCGCGAGCTGGCCGCCCGCGTCAAACGCAGCAACGATCTTTTCGAGCAGATTCGGCGCATTGAGCGCAAGGATATCGGCGATATCAACATGCGTCTGGAGCGCATCCGTCTTGCCGAGCGGCGCCTGGAACTTCGCGACGATGTTCCCGCTGCGGAGGTTCAGGCGCAAAAGGCGGAGTTCGAACAGACGCGCGCGCGGCTCGACGCCGAATATCTGGTGCTTCAGGGCAAACTTGACCAGCTTTATCTCGATATGCGACGGGATACCCTGGTGGCGGAAATCATGGACGGTCGCCAGGTGGAGGTTTCCCTGGCCAACATCGTGCGCGCTTCCCAGCCCAACGCCATGGGGTTGCCGAGCAAGCTGGCCTATTACGGCGAGCGTCTGTGGGAATTCATCGCCGGTTATCCGCGTGAGGCCAACACCGAGGGTGGAATTTTTCCCGCTATTTTCGGTACGGTGACCATGGTATTCGTCATGTCCATCATGGTTACACCCTTTGGCATCCTGGCTGCCATCTATTTGCGCGAATACGCCAAGCAGGGGCCGCTGCTGCGTCTCATTCGCGTCTCGGTCTACAATCTCGCCGGGGTGCCATCCATTGTCTTCGGTGTATTCGGTCTCGGGTTTTTTGTCTACTTCATCGGCGGCGGCATTGATCGGCTGTTCTATCCCGAATCTTTGCCTGCACCGACCTTCGGCACGCCGGGCCTGTTCTGGGTGTCGCTGACCCTGGCTTTGCTCACCCTGCCGGTGGTCATCGTCGCCACCGAGGAGGGTCTGGCGCGCATTCCGCGCACGGTGCGCGAGGGCAGTCTCGCCCTGGGCGCCACCAAGGCCGAAACCCTGTGGCGCATCGTCGTGCCCCAGGCGACTCCAGCCATGATGACCGGCTTGATTCTGGCCATTGCGCGGGCGGCCGGCGAGGTGGCGCCGCTGATGCTGGTGGGGGTGGTCAAGCTGGCGCCGACCCTGCCCATCGATGGGCATTTTCCGTTTATCCATCTGGAACGCAAGATCATGCACTTGGGATTTCACATCTACGATGTCGGCTTCCAGAGTCCCAACGTCGAGGCGGCTCGCCCCCTGGTCTATGCGACCGCCCTGACCCTGGTGATCATCATCGTCGCCCTGAATATGTCTGCGGTGGCGATCCGCAATCATCTGCGGGAAAAATACCGCAGCGAATCGGACTGAAAGGCTTGGACAAAAAATGATGCTGAATGAACAATTGATGGCCAGATCGGTGGTTGCATCCCGCACTTCCGAGAATGAAAGGCCGAGCCGTCCCCGGCCGGCCGGCAAGGTCTCCCTGGATAAGGAAAGTTTCTGCCTCGAAGCGCGCAACCTTAATCTCTACTACGGCAACCAGCAGGCCCTGCGTGGAATCAATATCCGTATTCCGACCAATCGCGTCACCGCCTTCATCGGTCCCAGCGGTTGTGGCAAGTCAACCTTGCTGCGCTGTTTCAATCGCATGAACGACCTCATCGACATCTGTCGCATCGAGGGCGAGATTCTTCTCGACGGCGAAGATATCAACCGCCGCTCGGTTGACGTGGCCGATTTGCGGCGGCGGGTGGGGATGGTTTTCCAGAAACCCAACCCTTTTCCCAAGACCATCTACGAGAATGTCGCCTACGGCCTGCGCCTGCAAGGGGTAAGGAGTCGACAGGTGCTCGACGAGGCGGTGGAACACTCCCTGCGGGGCGCCGCCCTGTGGGAGGAGGTCAAGGACCGGCTTAACGACAACGCTTTCGGTCTTTCCGGCGGCCAGCAGCAGCGCCTGGTCATCGCCCGCGCCATCGCCATCGAGCCCGAGGTCATCCTGCTCGATGAGCCCTGCAGTGCTCTCGATCCCATCGCAACGGCGAAGATCGAGGACCTGATCGGTGAACTCAAGCAGCAGTACACCATCGTCATCGTCACCCATAACATGCAGCAGGCGGCGCGCGTCGCCGACTACACCGCCTACATGTTTCTCGGCGATCTGGTTGAGTTCGGCGAAACAAGTCAGATTTTCAAGAAACCCAAGCACAAGCAGACCGAAGACTACATTACCGGCCGATTCGGCTGATCGAGGAAAAAACTATGACCCTGCTCATGTTGCGCGAACTGGACAAAGTAAAAAAAGAACTGCTGGAATTGTGCGCCATGGTCGAAGAAAGCGTGGCCAAGGCGATACAGTCGGTTGAACAGATGAATGTCGAACTGGCGCGCGAAGTGATCGCAGGCGATGACGACATCGACGCAGCCGAGGTCGCCCTGGACGAGGAGTGTTTCAAGCTCATCGCCCTCTATCAACCGGTGGCCGTTGACCTGCGCTTCATCGTGGCGGTCATAAAGTTTAACAACGATCTGGAGCGTATCGCCGATCTGGCCGCTAACATCGCCGAGCGGACAGTGGCCCTGGCCGATATTGTCGATGTCCCGGCGCCTTTCAACTTTTCCGAGATGGCGCGCAAGGCGCAAGGCATGCTCAAGAAAAGTCTCGACGCCCTGGTCAATCTCGACGCCGACATGGCGCGTCGGGTCATCTGCCTCGATGACGAGGTGGATCTGCTGCACAGCAATAACTTTCAGTTGGTCAAGGATAAAATCCGGCGCCACCCCGAGCATATCGATGCGCTGCTGCAATATGTCACGGTTTCCCGGCATGTGGAGCGCATCGCCGATCTGTCGACCAATATTGCCGAAGAGGTAATCTATATCGTCGAGGGGGATATCGTGCGCCATTGCTTGTAGGCGCGATGGCGGTGCGCCGGAAAAAATTCGCTTCTAGGCCGTTTCCTTGTGGAACGGCCTTTTTTATGCCCCTCTTGTGCGCTATAATGTGCGGAATTTTCGCTGATCGGAGGTGCAGGTGCGGGGTAAGAACATCTCTCGAATTCTTTTGGGGGCAGTGGGGCTGTGTCTCTGCGCTGCGACCGCTCATGCCTTCTGCTTCGAGGAAGCGGGTGAGGAATACGGCGTCCCCGCCGGACTACTGTGGGCGATTGCCAAGGTTGAATCGAATTTCGATCCGTTGGCGGTGCAGTACAATGCCAACGGCAGTACGGATCACGGGGTGATGCAGATCAATTCCACATGGATCGGCCGCTGGCCGGATGTCAGCCCCGTCACTCTCGACGATCCGTGTACCAACGTGCGCATCGGCGCGCGACTGCTTGCCGACTGCATCACACGCCTCGGGTATACCTGGGAGGGGATAGGCTGCTACAATGCCGTCAGCCCCGAAAAACGTGCGCTCTATGCGCGCCGGGTGATCGCCGTCATCGAAGGCATGGCGCCGCGGGAAACTTTGCAGCCTTAGCCGGTCTCTCTGCTGAGTTTCCGCTTGGATACATGAGAAATCATTTCAGATTCGCCTGCTTGCGGCGATGAAAGCCGGGATGGCTGGATATGCGTTTAAGGGTTTATCAGATTTTTCTCTGGATTATCGTTTTTCTCGCCGTGACTCCCGCGGCCCAGGCGCGCTTGACCCTGGGAGCGGTGGAGCGACAGGATTTGGCGCTCTCTCAGGAAGCTTCCCTGCAGCAACTCGCGCAATATCTCGAACAGAACCTCGGCGAAGAAGTGCCCCTGAGGCTGTTTCACGAGTCGCAAACCCTGCTTCAATGGATGAGCCGTTTCCGCGAGGTGGATGTGGCGCTGCTCGATCAGGAGATTCTTCGCGGAGTGCCGGCCGGAGAAGCGTTGCCCGTCGTCGATTTTCAACGCCGTGGCCGCCCGGAATTGGCGCGGCAGGTGGTTGTTGTACGCCAGGGTCTGAGCCCTGCGCAGGTATCGCGCCTGCGCCAGGTGCTGTTGGACATGGAGCAGACCGCCGCCGGCCAACAGGTGCTGGATGCCTTGGGAATCGCGCGTTTCGTCCCCCCGGGTAGCGGGCTTGCCAGAGAGACCGAAATTCCGCCTGCGTCCATCGCCCGGCAAGCGCCGGCCCCCGCATCTCTCCGCCCACAGCCTGCACCTGCGCCTGCGCCTGCGCCTGCGCCTGCGCCTGCGCCTGCGCCCGTTCAGGCACCGGAGCCTGCCGACGCGCCTGGCCCTAGGGCCCTGCGCCCGACTGAGGGTCCGACCCCTGTGCCTCCTCCGGCGCTTGAGGCTCCAAGTCTTCCCGCCCCAGAGGCGAGCGCTCCTCCTGAACTGCAGCCGGCAGTGGAACCGCAATTGCCGGGCGAAACTCCCCGCGAAGAACCCGCCGTGTCGCCTGAAATTCCCGCGCCGGCAGAGGGGCCGCGAATCTGGCTCGACGATGGACCGGTTGCGCCTGCCCCCTCACCCCCCGTGGCACCCCTGCCTGAAACTGCGCCCGCACCTGGGCCCAGGGAGCGGGTCATTCCCGGGTGGCGCAAAGTTCTTGATGCCGCCATCCTCCTTGGGGCCGTCGGTGGTACTTTGTGGTTCTTCAGGCGCCGCCGGGCCGCACGGCAACCTGAGAAAATGGTAGGGAAATCAAAAAGTCGGGATTCACGTGATGCAGAAGGTTTTCTGCATGTTGCCGATCCGCAGATGTCCGGGGCAGGCCCCTTTTGCCCCCTACCTGAGTCTCGGCCCGCCATGGGAGCGCGGGCAGCAGGTCCGCCGCCCGCGGCGAAATCGGCGTCGGTGGAACTCAAGGGCCGACTCGATGCGGACCGGGTTTTCTCTCTCTTGCGGACTCTGGAGAATTATCCGCGACCAGGCACCCTGGTGGTTGTCAGTCCTCACGACGAAAAGCGCATTCATTTCCGCAAGGGAACCATTTCAGCGGCGTTTTCCATTAATCGCGCCAATCGCGCTCAGGCCGGCTTTCTGATGAACAAGCTCGGCTACCTGTTAATCCGCATGGGTTTGATTTCAGAGCAAGAGCGAGATCGCGCTTTGGAGTTCTGCACACAGAATCCAGGCATGCGTCTGGGTGAAGTACTGGTGCAAAGTGATGCGCTTTCGCCCGCTGATCTCAAACGGGCATTGCGCACCCAGGCCGAAGGGGTGATTTACTCCCTGTTCCTTTTTCCCGAAGGGGACTTTGAACTGATCGGCGAAACCCTGGACTTTTCTCTCGACGACGATTTGGCGATTCCCGTACCGGACCTGCTCAGAGAAGCTGTGCGGAAGGAAGATGAGTGGAGCGGTTTTCGCGCCGACCTGCCTTCCCTCGACACGGTCATCGATTACGACGAGCAGGGACGGGAGAAGCTGGCGAGCGCTCGCATGACTCCTCACCAGCAGATGATCCTGTCCCTGGTTGACGGTCAGCGCAGTCTCAAGGATATTTGTCGCGAAGCAACCATGCTCGATTTTGAGATTTTTAAATTCATTTATCTCATGGTGCGGGCGCGCATTCTGAAACCCGTGACACCCTGAAGGAATAAAGCGATTATGAGTTACGGAATCAAGACGATGGTTGTCGCATTTATCTGTTTTATGCTGCTGGGATTTTCTCAGATTGCCTCCGCCGATGAGTTCTCGGCCTGGCTCCAGGGGTTTCGCGACGAAGCCAGCGCAGCCGGCATCTCTGCGGATCTTCTTGAAGAAGCCTTTGCGGATCTCGAGCCCCTGGAACGAGTCATTGAGCTTGACCGGCGCCAGCCCGAGTTCGTCCAGCCGTTTCATGAGTATCTGGAGCGCCGGGTAACCGACGCCCGGGTGGCCGAGGGGCGCGAAATGATGGCGCGCCATGCCGCGTCGCTCAATCGTGTTGCTGAGCAATACGGTGTACAGCCGCGCTTTATTGTCGCTCTCTGGGGCCTCGAAAGCAATTACGGGCGACATACGGGAAGTTTTTCCGTGATCCAGTCCTTGGCGACCCTGGCTTATGAAGGGCGGCGCGGCGCTTTTTTCCGCAATGAACTTCTGCATGCTCTCAAGATCGTCGACGCCGGGCATATTCCCCTCGCCCGCATGACCGGATCCTGGGCCGGAGCCATGGGCCAGGCTCAGTTCATGCCTTCCACGTTCAGCAACTTTGCCGTCGACGGCGACGGCGACGGCCGCATCGACATCTGGCACTCCATTCCCGACGTGTTCGCCTCGGCGGCCAACTATCTTTCCCGCCATGGCTGGCAGGACGATCAGACCTGGGGCCGGCCGGTGCGTCTGCCGCGGGGATTCGATGCCGATCTCGCCGGCCTGGACAAGCGTGCGCGGCTGAGTCAGTGGCAGCAACTCGGCGTGCGCCGCCTCGATGGCAGGGCCCTGCCGACCCGCGATCTGCAAGCCTCGCTGATTATTCCCGAAGGGGTTGATGGCCCCGCCTACCTGGTATATGACAATTTTCGCGTCCTTTTACGCTGGAATCGTTCCAATGTCTTCGCCGTGAGCGTGGGTACGCTCGCCGATCTCCTCGCCGCTCCCTGATTTTCGACCGCAGTTTGGTTCTAGGTGCCCGCGCACCCGGATAATTTTTTTTCCGCCCTTGGAAATTCCCCGTGTTGACGTATAATGGAGGACCAGAAGAGGTAAAAAATCTCTTCTGGAGTAGCCCATTTGTGGTTTCCTATGTTCTATCTGGGACAGCGAGGGGTCGCGCGGAGGAGAATATGAGAGAGAGGCTGATCAGAATGAATCTGTGGGACGAGGGAGACAGGCGTAATCCGGCGCAAGATATGAATTGCGCCTGGAGTGTTCTGGCGCGGTTGGGGGCGCCGTATCGTTTTGGCGGGCGCACTCCGGATGGGCGGGTGGAGTTCCTGGTGCTTGATTTGGCGGATGGCCGAGTTGTCGCCTCAGGCTGCGGCACCACCTCGGAAGAGGCCATGTGCCGTGCCGCTCTTGCGGCCCGCGGTGTTCAAGAGACCAATGCGGTGCGCCATTGACGCGAGGCTTGCTCAGCAAAAAAGCGCCCTGATATCGGGGCGCTTTTTTGTTGATGGGAAGCAATTGGCCGGCCTGCGCAGCAGCCGAGGGGGACATCGCTTGCGGTGAAGGCTCGCCTGCTGCTCGAATATTCGCCGGGGCACTCAACCGCAACGGGCTGCGGCGGGGTTTGACTTTGCCGCTGGATCATTGAAAAATCATGAAAATCCAGGAGATTGGAAGTAAGTAGAGGGTTTGGCTGATTTCAAGTGTCTGGGCGGGCTGTAGGGTTGCGAACGGAGATGGGGATGGTTAAATTAGGAAAAATCCTGAACTGGAGTTCCCATGGCGATGTCTGCCGCAAATTCACCGTCTTCCCATCTCCCTGTCCCTGCTCCGGATCTTGTGGTTTGCAGCAGCGCGAACCAGTGGCGTATCGAGCGGATTTCCCCCGCTTTGGCGCAACTTTTGGGCACGGTCCACGGGCCTGTTGAAGGACGCAAGCTAGGCGTGGTTTTCGCGGATTGCGTACCGTCGCTGGTTGATCTGGCGCATGAGGCGGCAAGCCGCGGCGAGCCTCTTGAGGGCGTACCGGTACGACTGTCGAGAAACGGCGGCAGCGTGGCGCTGACGGCTCAAATTCATCCCGGCGGGCTTACGGAGGATTATCGCGGTCAGCGTGTGCTGTTTCGATTTCAGCCTGCCGCTGCGCAAACGGCGGAGGCTGTGCAGGAGTTTCACGGCATTGTCGGTGGCAGTCCGGCCATCGCCGAAGTGGTACGAAAGATCGGTCTGTACGCGGCCTCTGACGCTTCAGTGGTGATCAGCGGTGAAACTGGGACCGGCAAAGAGCTGGTGGCGCGCGCCCTGCACCTTGAAAGTCCCCGCCGTCAGGGCCCCTACGTGGTGATGAACTGTGCGGCGATTGCCGAGGATCTTCTCGAGTCCGAGCTGTTCGGCCATGAAAAGGGTGCCTTTACCGGGGCGGTTCGCACCCATCGCGGCCGTTTCGAGCGAGCCCACGGCGGCAGTCTGTTTCTCGATGAACTCGGTGACATGCCCCTGCATACCCAGGCGAAGTTGCTGCGCGTTCTTGAGGCAGGGCGTCTTGAGCGCGTCGGCGGCGAGCATGAACAGCAAGTGGATGTGCGGGTTCTCTGTGCCACCAATGTCCCCTTGGAGCGCGCCGTAAACGAAGGGCGTTTCCGCACCGACCTCTACCATCGTCTCGCCGTGCTGCGCATCCATCTGCCCCCCCTGCGCAGTCGCGGCGAAGACATTCCGCAACTCGTCCAGCACTTTCTTCATCTGTTCAACCGCAAATACGGCCGCGTCATACATCGCCTTACTCCCGAGGCCCTGCAGATCCTTCAGTCCTATGTGTGGCCGGGCAACGTGCGCGAATTGCGCAACGTGCTGGAGCGTGTCTATGTCGAAACCCAGGCCGAGGTTATCGGCGCCCGAGCCTTTGGCGAGTGGATTCGCGAGCGCCAGAGTTTTGCCCCCGGCGGCTGGGATGTGGAGGCCGGCATGGAACGTAGCCGCAACCAGTCTCCGATTTTTACTCCCTTTCAGTCGCAGCGCTTGCCTCGCTCACTGCCGGCAGGCGGCGCAGGGGTCTTTGACGCGGAAATTGTGGCTTCGGAGGGGCTGGGCCAGTCGGATCGCTCGACGCGTCCGGCGCAACTCGACGCCGATAAAATCCGTCAGGCCTACCAGGCTGCGGACGGCAATCTTGCCGAGGCTGCGCGCCTTCTCGGAGTGCACCGGGCAACACTGTATCGTTATCTGCGCAAGCTCCGCCTGGAGCGCGAGGATCTCGGCAGCGGGGAGACGACTTGAGGCGTCACCTGCGACGTCGCAGGACGCAGCCGTTCCCGGAACTGCGGCGTCGCAAGCTCAAAGAAGAAAAAAGAGCTTTTGTTCAAGTCTTTGCTATTGTTCAAAAAAACTGTTCTTGAAGAAAAGGGCATGAAGTTTGATTGCAGGGATGACTGGAGCCTGAACGTTTCGACCATCACACGAGGAGCATCATGGATATCAACAAACTGACAGTAAAAACTCAGGAAGCCCTGCAGGCAGCGCAGAATCAGGCCCTTAAGCTCGGTCACGTGGAAGTCGACGGCGAGCATCTGTTGGCCGCGCTGGTCGAGCAAAGCGGCGGACTGGTGCCGCGCCTGCTGCAGAAAATGGATGTGGCCCCCGATGCCTTTGCCGCTGAACTGCGCCGCGAACTGGAGCGTCGCACCAGCGTTTCAGGTCCGGGCGTGGAAGCCGGAAAAGTTTACGTCACTCAGCGTTTCAACCGCCTGCTGATCAAGGCCGAGGAAGAGGCCAAGCGCTTGCGCGATGACTATGTGAGCGTTGAGCACATTTTGCTGGTGCTGGCTGAAGAAGGCGGGGCGACCGCGGCGGGGCGGCTGTTCCAGAAGTTCAACCTGACCCGCGACCGCATTTTGCAGACGCTCACCGCCATTCGCGGTCATCAGCGCGTCACCAGTGCCGATCCCGAGGGCACTTACGAAGCTCTGGAGAAATATGGGCGCGATCTGGTCAAGGAGGTGCAGAAGGGCAAGCTCGACCCGGTCATTGGCCGTGACGGCGAAATCCGCCGCGTTATCCGCATCCTTTCGCGCAAAACCAAGAACAATCCCGTCCTTATCGGCGAGCCCGGCGTCGGCAAGACCGCCATCGTCGAGGGCCTGGCCCACCGCATCGTGCGCGGCGACGTGCCCGAGGGACTCAAGAAGAAAACCATCTTCGCGCTGGACATGGGCGCACTGGTGGCCGGGGCCAAGTATCGCGGCGAGTTCGAGGAGCGTCTCAAGGCCGTGCTGACTGAAATCCGTGAGAGCGAAGGGCGCATTCTACTGTTCATCGACGAGCTGCACACCATCGTCGGCGCCGGCAAGGCTGAAGGCTCCATGGATGCCGGCAACATGCTCAAACCCATGCTGGCGCGCGGAGAACTGCACTGCATCGGCGCCACCACTCTGGATGAGTACCGCAAGCATATCGAAAAGGATGCCGCCCTCGAGCGCCGTTTTCAGCCGGTACTGGTCGAGCAGCCTACGGTGGAAGATACGGTGAGTATCCTGCGCGGGCTCAAGGAGCGCTTCGAGGTGCATCACGGAGTTGCCATTCATGACAACGCCCTGGTGGCGGCGGCGACCCTTTCGCACCGCTACATCAGTGACCGCTTTTTGCCCGACAAGGCCATCGACCTGGTGGATGAGGCCTGTGCCACCATTCGCACCGAGATCGACTCCCTGCCCCAGGAACTCGACGAGGTGACGCGCCGCGTCATGCAACTGGAGATCGAGGAGGCGGCCCTCAGAAAAGAAAAAGATGCCGCCAGTCGCGCGCGGCTTGAAGCCCTGAGTCGCGACCTGGCTGAGCTGCGTCACCAGAACGACGTGCTGCGCGCCCAGTGGGAACAGGAGAAGGGCGCCATTCGCAAGGTGCAGGGCCTGCGCGAGGAAATCGAGAAGGTGCGGCAGCAGATCGGCGTGGCCGAGCGTGACTATGATCTTAACCGTGCAGCGGAACTGCGCCATGGCCGGCTGCCGCAGCTCGAAAAGGAACTCCACGAGCACGAGGCGCAGCTCACCGGCGAGCAGGCCGGGCCGCGCCTGCTGCGCGAGGAGGTCACCGAAGAAGAAATCGCCGAAATCGTCGCGCGCTGGACGGGAATTCCCGTCACCCGCCTGGTGGAAGGTGAGCGCGACAAACTACTCAAGCTCGATGAGGTACTGCACCAGCGCGTTATCGGCCAGGACGAAGCGGTGAGTCTGGTCGCGGATGCCGTGATTCGCGCCCGTGCCGGTATCAAGGATCCGCGTCGTCCCATCGGTTCGTTTATTTTTCTCGGACCCACCGGGGTGGGTAAAACCGAGCTGGCGCGCGCCCTGGCCGAAACCCTCTTCGACAGCGAGGACAACATGGTGCGCATCGACATGTCCGAGTACATGGAGAAGCACGCCGTAAGCCGACTGATTGGTGCACCGCCTGGCTATGTAGGCTACGAGGAGGGCGGTCAGCTTACCGAAGCGGTGCGGCGCAAACCCTATGCGGTGATCCTCTTCGATGAGATCGAAAAGGCTCATCAGGACGTGTTCAATGTTCTCTTGCAGATTCTCGACGACGGGCGTGTCACCGATGCCCAGGGACGCACAGTCGACTTCAAAAACACGGTGATTATCATGACCAGCAACATCGGTTCACACCATCTCCTCGAAGGCGTCGACGCCCAGGGCGGCATCAAGGAGGGCGCGCGCACCCTGGTGATGAAGGAGCTGCGTGCCCATTTTCGTCCGGAATTTCTCAACCGTGTCGACGATCTGGTGCTGTTCAAGCCCCTGACCCTGGAGGAGATCAAGCGCATCGTCGATCTGCAGACCGAGGATCTGCGAAAGCGCCTGGCCGTGAGACGGCTGCAGCTGGAAATGACTGACGCCGCCCGCAGCTTTATCGCAGAAGCTGCCTATGATCCGGTGTACGGCGCGCGCCCCCTCAAACGCTATCTCCAGCATCAGCTGGAAACGCGCATCGGGAGAGCGCTGATCTCCGGAGACATTCGCGATGGAGCAACAATTCGGGTTGAGCTGGGCGCCGAGGGCTTGGACGTGACGCACCTCAATCCTGCTGAATAACACTGAGACCAGGGGCGCCGCCTTGGGGTGGCGCCTAATTTTTTTGCTTTACTCCACCGAAAAGAGCAAAGAAAGGATTGCAATCAAACGTAAAGCAAAATATAATTAAGTTCCGCAAATTGTTCGGGCGCAATACAGGAGAAGTCAAGCGATGGCGCAGCGCAAACGCTTTGGAGAAATTCTGGTCGAGGCAGGCATTATCAGCGAAGCCAGCCTGCGGCAGGCCCTGGATCAACAGAAAGGGTCTGGACGGCGACTGGGCCGCGTGCTGGAAGAGTTGGGCGTGGTTTCGGAAAAAGACATCGCGGTCACTTTGTCGCGGCAGTTTGGCTTCAAAACCGTGGGCGGTCTTGAAAGATACAGTTTCACGCCCGAAGTGCTGGAACTGGTCAGTGGTTCCCAGGTCCTGGAAAAGTTGATTTTTCCTCTTAAGAAGCAGGATAAGAGTCTGTTTCTGGCCATGGTCAATCCCCTGGATATGGAAACCATCGACAACCTGACCTTTCGCACGGGTCTCAAAATTGTTCCCTGTGTCACAACCCCCACCGAAATCCAGGCGGCTGCAAATAAATTTTACCTTGTCGACAAGCAGGAAGAGGCCTCGGACTGGTGGACCATTCTCATTGTCGAAGATCAGGAACTGACCCGTGCCGCCGTCGCCGCCGCCTTGCGTAAGCAAGGTTATACGGTATTGCAGGCTGAAAACGGCGCGGTAGGTCTCAAAGAGGCGCATCAGCACAAGCCGCACCTGATTGTCACCGACACCGTCATGCCGCGCATGGACGGCTATGAGTTATTTCGGGCACTCAAAGGCAATCCTGCTACCGCAAATATTCCGGTTATTGCCATGTCCTCCAAATCCTCGCCGGAAGAAGAGGCCGCAGTGCTTGATATGGGCTATTTTGACTTTATCGGCAAGCCGATCAATCCGGTGCGCCTGGCCGCACGCACGCGTCGTGCCCTGAAAATGACCTACGGCGAGGGCGACCCGCCTCCGCGGTGAACGCTTAAGCGATTGAAACGCCAAGGGAAAAAAGGGAGGGCAAGTGGCGATTTTGCTTGCCCGGAAAAACGCACGCGGTATAATATAACCAATAAGGTCACCAATGACCTGAAAGGAGGAGTTGATGCGCATTGATGTCCTTTGCAAGCCCGATGGCGACAAGCGCTGCGAACGCACTTTGTCTCGTGTTCGTCAGGCGTTGGACAATCTGAGTCTTGAGGCTGAGGTGCACCTCTACCGCGATCAGCGCAAGATGATCGACAATCGTGTGTACGTTTCTCCGGCGCTGCTTATCGACGATACCGTGCGGGTGGCCGGTCGGGTGCCGACGGTTGAAGAGATCGAGCGGTTGTTACGTGAGCGGCCCCGCTACCAGAAACGAATGCAGGCTGTCGCCTGAGAAAGCAGTTCAGTAGCTGTTCAGCATGCACCGCAGGCCGCTGCGGCGCGGTTGGGCCTCTCAGCTGAGCGACTAAGTTTCTTCTATTTTTAATGCACCGAGACCTCCGGAAACGGGGGTCTTTTTTTTTCCACCTGAATCCAGGCTTTATTCTCCGGGTGGTAGCAGAATCCCCTCTGAAACCGCAAATTCGACAAATTCCTCACCTTCGCGCCGGTTGATGCTGCCGGCAAAAATCTCGCGCGGCGAGCTCTTACCGTCGCTGCCTTGCAGAAGTTTGGCAAAATCCTCTTCCAGCGATTCGCAATAAACCTCGGCTCCGCGGCGCGCGAACAGCGCGGCGGAGCCGACCGGCCGAAACAGATTGATAAACTGATCAAGATCCATCTCTTCGACTTGCAACAGGTCAATGATTTCATAACGAAAGCGCACCAACCGCGCGGCGGGATTGAGCCGCCAGGGAGTGGTCCACAGATCGAGACCGCGCAATTCCTCGTTTTCAACGGGCAGAGTTTCAGGGCCGAGCAGGGTTTCGGCGAAGCTGTAGTGGTAACGGATGAGGTCGCGCGCCGCCGGCAGCAGATGGCTGCGTCCGACCTCGTTGAGCAGGTAGGCGGTGAATTCCATGTGTAAATCACGAATGGCGCGCGGCTGCCACTGCTCGGTGTCGAGAATCTGCTCCGTGGCAAGTTTTTTCTCGTTTTGCAGCCATGCCAGAAATTTTTCGAGCATCTTCAGCGCGCTGATTTGGGCACCGCGATGCAAGGGTGCGTAAAAGCCCACGGCACGCCCGCGGTTGTAGAAAATGTCTGCGGCGGCGGCCAGCAGGCGGGCTTTCAGCAGATCCGCTGGGGCAAAGTCCGGAGTTTCCATAACTTCATAGGGAGGAGCTTGCTGGGCACGCAGGCCGAGGCGTTCGCGTTCGCGGTGCAGAACCGTTCCGGGCAGAACCGCAAGGGGAAAGATGTCGAGGTGGTTGGGGCGCAGATTCAAGGCGAAATCAAGGCTTTCGCCGAACCCGTCGAGGTTGTCGCCGGGAAGACCGTAGATCAGATCAAGGCCGAAGGTCACTCCTTCGGCGGCCAGAAGGTTTATTTTGTTTCTGAAATCTTCAGGGTCAAGGGAGCGATGAATGTTCTTTAGCACCTGGGGGTGGGCCGATTGCAGACCGATCTGTACCGAACAGGACAACCCGCTGAGCAGGCGGGCGCTCTCACGATCGAGAAAATCGGCTTTGGCCTCCAGGTGAAAGTGAATGTGGGGGGCCTTGGCGCTCAACAGGCGCAGAAGTTTTTTGCCGCGTTCGGGAGGATAGTTGAAGGTCGAATCGAGAATCCAGATCTGCTCGACGCGGCTGCGCACGAATAGTTCGAGTTCTGCTTCAAGACGCACCCAGGGCAAGGTACGGATGCGATTGCTGCCGCGACTGTCAAAACAGAAATCGCAGGCGAAGGGACAGCCGCGGGCAATTTCCCAGAGTACACCGCCGCCTGGAGAGGGCGTCAGCACCCCGCTGAGCCAGGGAGAGACAAGCGTGTTCAGGTCGGGCAGGGGAGCCGGCGGGCCTGCGACAATGCCTGCTTGAGTGCGGCGGTGTACGCCTGCCGGCGCTGAATCACTGTCGTTGAGAAACTCTTGCACTAGCTGCGGCAGAATCTGTTCACCCTCGCCCTGGACCGCGGCGTCGAAGCCGAGATCGGAAAGCAGCGCCCGGGGCGCCACTCCGGCTTCAGGCCCCCCGGCGACGAGTTTGAGCTGCGGGCGCTGTTCGCGTAACAGCGCGACCAGCGCCGCTGCGGTCTCAAGGTTCCATACGTAGAGAGGCACGGCAACCAGGGTCGGGTCGCTTGCCAATATCCGCCCGGCCATTTCTTCGGTGGTCATTTCGGGAAACAAATCCACCAGGTGCGTTTGGCGACGCAGGTCTTCGGGCAGGGCCGCCGCGAGACAGCCGGCGGCCAAGGCGACTGCCTGTGCTGAGCGGCGAACATGAAGTGAGGCAATGACGATTCGCATCCGTGTGTCCCTTCGTGCTCAGGTCGCCGGGGCGGGTTTGCCTGGCGGCGACCTTTTGAGGTGTTCGGCGGTGCAGGCGATACCGTGCCGGTCAAAAATGGCCTGGGTTTCGTGGAATTTGTGCATCAGATGAGCCAGGGTCAGGTGGTAGCCGTGGGTCATGACCTGGCAGCGTGCTTCAAAGCTCATGGGGTTTTGCAGGAAAAACAGCGATTCCTTGGGATCGGGTTCAATCAGCAGGATGTCGACATCGGGATAATTGCGCCGCAGCAAATCGAGGCTCATGGACAGTTTGAGCCGATCGTCGATACGCTGGGCCTGATCCCAGACGTAGCTGATCCCCAGTTCGGCGATGCTCGAACAACGCCCGTAGGAGAGGGAGGGCAGGCAGCCATGGGAGCGATCGTTGAGCATCGGCACCAGGGGGTTGATAATCACGACCAGTTGCGCGCCGTGGGCGATGGCGATATCGACGTGAGCCACCTGTCCCACCGATCCGTCGATGAAAAAGCGCTCGCCGATCTTGTAGGGGCGGAAGAATGCCGGAATGGCGCAGGATGCGGTAATGGCCTGGCACACATGCAGGTCGCGCCAATTTTCTTCTCCGAAAACCACGCGTTCGCCGGAATCGACATCAATCGCCGGGATGAAAAGTTCCGGCCGAATCAAGCGGAACTGGTCGCGAACTTGCTCCTGGCGAAAGGCTTCGCACAGGTATTGTTGCATGGGTTCGAGGGAGAAGAGGCCGGAGGGAAACTGTTCTTGGAGAATGTGAATCAGCTCGGAAGAGAAAAAGCGCTGACGGCGGCGCCGATAACTGCGGAAAATGGAAAGCAGGTCGCGGGTGAGATTCCACCAGGCGCCGAGCAGGCGGCGATACTCCACACGGTAGATATCCGAGCGTTGAAAATTGAAGACTTGGCGCTCATTGCGGGCAATGGACTCAAACAGCGCGGCAGGCGCTATGCGGCTGGCGATCAGGGTGGCGATGACCGACCCCGCGCTGACGCCGATATAGGTATCGAAGCGCCGCACCGAAAAGCCCGGGGCGAAGAGACGCTCCAGCGCAGTGAGGCAGCCGATTTCGTAGGAAGCTCCCATAATCCCGCCGCCGGCGAGAATCAGAGCGGTTTTTGAGCGCGCACGGGCCATGAGCCTCCCTTATTTTTTTGCGCGAACTTTGATGCGGGGTTTGCCGTTCTCAACAACAACCCGAAATTCCACTTCCTTTTGCCCGAAGGTGGCGCGGATTTTTTCGCGCTGCTCACTAAGGAAACGGGCAACTTTTTCGCGTTCGAAGCCTTCACTGTTGCCGGTTGCTCGCAGTTGCTGAAGCAGGTTTTCCACCTCGTCGTCGGCGGGGGACCGCAGGGTTTGCGACTCCGGCGCGGTTTTGGGCGGGATTGTGCCGCCGCGAACGAAACGCCCCTCATCCATCAGCCGCAGGATGCGATCCCAGTAGCCGGCGTAGCTGTGAAAGCGGGTGGCAAGATTCTGGTACAGAAAGCGCAAATCCGTCTGCACGATGCGCCGATTTGCGAAATGGCGCAGGCTGCGCGCCAGTTTTTCCCGTTGTTTGATCGGTTCGCGTTTTTCAACACCGGCAAAGTAGCGCTCATAGAGAATTTGCAGGTCTTTCAACTCCTTTTCGATGGAGACCAGTTCCATGGCAATGTTTTTGCGTTCGCTCATCGGCCCTCCGTGCTTCAAATATAATGGAGCGCCTTCGGGAATGCAAAATAATTGAAGTTTTATCAAGTGATTGAAACTCTGCCGTAACTATTCAGCTGCAATCCCCGGTCGCGCCTCAGGCCGTGGCGGTTGTGTGCCGCGGTGAATGTTTGAGCCGCCGGCGAGTTTTCACCGCAAGCGATACCGCCGCGACCTGCGCGGTGCATGCTGAACAGTTACACTCTGCCAAAGGCCGCTGCCGGCCTTGACGCATGCGGGACTTTGCATGATAATGAAAATCTTTTTGGCGTTTTACCAAAGGAGGGTGTATGAGCGAGCAGAAACGGGCGGCAGTGATCCTGGCGGCGGGCAAGGGGACCCGCATGAAATCCGATCGGGCCAAGGTTCTACACCCTTTGGCGGGCTTGCCTCTGGCGGCTTATCCTGCTCGTATCTCCCGTGCCTTGGGCTGTGATCCCGCCGTGCTGGTGGTCGGCCATCAGGCCGAAGAGGTTGAGCAAGCCCTGGCCGGAGAAGGTCTGGGTTTTGCTTTGCAGGAAGAACAACTCGGCACCGGCCATGCCTTGCTCTGTGCCGCATCCGCGTTGGAGGGATTCCGCGGTGATCTGCTGCTCTTGTGCGGCGACGTGCCCCTGATCCGCCGCGAAACTCTGGAGCGCCTGCTCGCCTATCACGCCGCCGAGCAGGCGGCGGTCACCGTCCTTACCGCCGAGCTTGCAAACCCGAAGGGTTACGGGCGCATCGTGCGCGATGGCGCCGAAGTGCTGCGCATCGTCGAGGAAAAGGATGCTTCGCAGAAGGAAAAGCTCATTCGCGAGATCAACACCGGCCTCTACGTGTTCGCCGCGCCCTTTGTCTTTGAGGCTCTGCGCGGGGTGGGGCGCGACAACGCGCAAAACGAATACTATCTCACCGACGTTCTGGCCGCGGCGCGCGCCGCCGGGAAAAAGGTGCGTGCGCTCAGCGTCAGCGATCCGGCCGAAGCCATGGGCATCAATGATCGTGCGCAACTGGCCGAGGCGGCGCGCATCATGCGCGAGCGCATCAACCTGGAGCACATGCTTGCCGGGGTGAGCCTGGTCGATCCGCAGAATACCTATATCGATGCCGGCGTCGATATCGCCCCCGACACCCTCATCCACCCCAACGTCCACCTGCGTGGTGCCACGCGCATCGGCACCGGCTGTGAAATCGAACCGGGCGCGGTCATCAGCGATTGCATCCTGGGTGAGGGCGTACACGTGAAAGCCGGTACGGTGATGAGTGAAGCGCACATCGGCGATGCCTGCACCCTCGGCCCCATGGCCCACCTGCGTCCCGGCACGGTACTCAAGGGTGGCAACAAGCTGGGCAACTTCGTCGAAACCAAGAAGGCCGTGCTCGACGAGAAAGCCCAGGCCAGCCACCTCACCTACCTCGGTGATGCCGAGGTCGGCAGGAACGTCAACATCGGTTGCGGCACCATTACCTGTAACTACGACGGTGTCAACAAGCACAAGACCATCATCGAGGACGATGTCTTCGTCGGCTCCGACACCCAGTTCGTCGCTCCGGTGCGCATCGGCCGCGGCAGTCTCATCGGTGCCGGCTCCACCATCACCAAGGACGTGCCTCCGGGCGCCCTGGCTCTCTCGCGCGCCGAGCAGAAGACCATCGAGGGCTGGGCGGATCGCAAACGCAAGAAGAAATAATCAGCTATCCCCGGCGAGGGCGCACAGCGGTGCGCCCCTACGGAAAACCGAATTGACATCGTAGGGACGCACCGCTGTGCGCCCTGATTTTCGGCACCACAAAAGGATCAGATCATGTGCGGAATCGTCGGTTACCTCGGCCACCAGCAGGCCTCTCCCATCATTGTCGAAGGCTTGCGCCGCCTTGAGTACCGCGGCTACGATTCGGCGGGCATCGCCACCCTCAACGGCGGGCGCATCGAGATTCGCCGTGCCCAGGGCAAGCTGATCAATCTGGAAAACCAGCTGCGCGAGCGCCCGGTGGTGGGCAGCCTCGGTATCGGCCACACGCGCTGGGCTACCCACGGCCGTCCCTCGGAAATCAACGCCCATCCGCACAAGGCCGGCGGCATCGTCGTCGTTCACAACGGCATCATCGAGAACTATCTCGATCTCAAGGACAGCCTGCGCGAGCGCGGCCACAGCTTCAAGTCCGAAACCGACACAGAGATCATCTCCCATCTGGTGGAAGAGCACTACAAGATCAACGGCGATCTGGTCACGGCGGTGCGCGCCGCCCTCAAGGAAGTGCGCGGCGCCTATGCGGTGGCTATCATCTGTGAGCAGGAGCCCGACAAGCTGGTTGCCGCCAAGCTCGGCTCACCCCTGGTGGTCGGCCAGGGACAGGGCGAGAATTTCGTCGCCTCGGACATTCCGGCCATGCTGTCCCACACCCGCGAGATGATTTTCCTCGAAGACGGCGAGATGGTGATCGTCGACGGCGCCGGTCTGCATTTTACCGATCTGGTCGGAAATCCCCTGGAAAAAACGCCCAAAACCATTACCTGGACGCCGCTCATGGCGGAAAAAGGCGGCTACCGCCACTTCATGCTCAAGGAAATCTACGAGCAGCCCCGCGCTCTTGCCGATACTTTGGCTGGACGCATCCGCGAGGAGCAGGGGGATATCTATCTGGAAGATCTGGCCCTGAGCGATGCGCAATTGCGCGCCGTCAGCAAGCTCAACATCGTTGCTTGCGGAACCTCCTGGCACGCGGCGCTGGTCGGAAAATTTCTCATCGAAAAACACGCGCGCCTGCCCGTCGAGGTCGATATCGCCAGCGAATTCCGTTACCGCGATCCCATCATCACTCCCGATACCCTGACCCTGCTCATCAGCCAGAGCGGCGAGACAGCCGATACCCTGGCGGGTCTGCGCGAGGCCAAGGGCAAGGGCGGCAAGGTGGTGGCCGTCTGCAACGTGCTTGATTCCTCCATCGCCCGCGAAAGCCACGGCGTCATCTACACCCATGCCGGCCCGGAAATCGGCGTCGCCTCGACCAAGGCCTTCACCACTCAGCTGGTGGCCCTGGTGCTCTTGGCCCTCAAGCTCGGCCGGGTGCGCGGTTTTCTGGATGCCGACGGTTGCCGTGCCCTGACCGACGAGTTGGTTAAGCTGCCGCGCAAGATCGAGGAAGCCCTGGAGCAGGACGAGGCCATCGAAGAGGTGGCGCGACTCTACATGAATGCGAGCGATTTTCTCTACCTGGGGCGCGGCAATCAGTATCCCATTGCCCTCGAAGGGGCACTCAAGCTCAAGGAAATCTCTTATATCCACGCCGAAGGCTATCCGGCCGGCGAAATGAAGCACGGCCCCATCGCCCTCATTGACGAGAATCTGCCGGTGGTGGTGCTGATTCCCAACAACGACACCCGCGAAAAAGTCATCTCCAACATGCAGGAGGTGCGCGCCCGCGCCGGAAAAGTGATTGCCGTCACCGACCGTGACGATCCCCTGGTGCGCGACAACGCCGATCAGGTGCTGCTTTTCCCGAGCATCTGCGATGACCTGATGCCGGTGATGCTGTCGGTGCCCATGCAACTGCTTGCCTACCACATCGCGGTGCTCAAGGGCACCGATGTGGATCAGCCGCGCAATCTGGCCAAGAGTGTGACGGTGGAGTAGGAGGGGAAAGGGGGGGCAATGCATGAAATATCAAGATCTGCAACGAGCCCTGGACGTCTTCTGCCTGTCCGAGCGGGCCACCCTCAAGGAGATCAAGGCGCGCCACCGCGCCTTGGTCAAGCGCTGCCATCCCGATGCCGGCGCGGCCGATGCGGAACGTATCCGCGAGGTCAATGAAGCCTACCGAGTGCTGACTGCCTATTGCGGAAATTATCAATTCTCCTTCTCCCGTGAAGAATTTCTCCGCCAGGATCCCGACGAGTGGTTCCGTCATCAGTTCGGCAAAGACCCCATCTGGGGCGGCTGAATTCTTGTCTCAGAAATAACCTTCTCTCCTGGTTGCTTGCCCATCTCCCTGCCCGGTGCGTGAAAAAACCCACAAGTTTCATTCAAGCATCAAATTGGGAGACGGCAAGCAAGCAAGCGAAAATGATTATTTCAGCTTTCCGCGCTTTTTGCTTCGGCCCCCATTTTTCGGTACTGCTTGACCGCCGCCCGCAGCGCACCGGCCGCCAGATTGGAGCAGTGCATTTTCTCCGGCGGCAGCCCATCGAGAGCCGCGGCAATGCTTTTTTCCGTGATCAGCATCAGCACCTCGTCGAGGGTTTTGCCCATGGCCATTTCGCTGGCGACCGACGAGGTGGCGATGGCCGCGCCGCAGCCGTAGATCTTGTATTTGATGTCGCGGATGCGATCCTCCTCGATCTTGAGGAAAATCAGCAGACCGTCACCGCAACCGGGATCGCCCGCCTGGACCACAACGTTGGCATCGTCGATTACCCCGACATTGCGGGGGTTGGCGAAATGATCCATGACTTTTGGGGAATACATAGACCGCTCCTCTTCAGAAAAATCAATCCTCTTCGCCGTCGGCAGCGATGATCAGGGCGCGTCCCTCAGCAAGAGCCTCGATGATCTTTTTGCGGCCGCTTGCCGTCAAGCGCTGCACGGTGCCGCGCGAAACCCCCAGGCGCTCACCAGCCTGCTCCTGGGTCATCCCCTCGCCGTCGCACAGATGCAGAGCGTCGAATTCATCATGATCCAGATAGATTTTCTCCAAATCCCGCATAGGGGTTCCCGCGGGCTTGAAGACCGAGCCATCGGGCGGGTGATGGGGACAGGCGCAGTTGCGTGGCTTTCTGGGACGTGGCGACATGCTGTTCTCCTCAGGCTGATTGACGCTCGGGCGGCGCGGCGCCGAACACCCGCGGAGTGAATTTGACGTACCAGGCAGCCGATTGCACTTGGATGATGTAGGCCAGGGCGATCACCAGCGCGGCTTCGGAACCTGCCGGCCCAAAAGCGTTGATGGCTACCGCCAGGGCGATGGAGAGATTGCGCATCACCGTGCCGTAGACCAGAGCGATGGCGTCGCCGCGCGGCAGCAGGCTTTTGCCCACCAGGGTGCTGAGCAGGTAGTTAAAGGCATAAAGAATGAGCAACGGCACGAAAATCACCAGCAACTGCTCGGGGCGCGCGGCGATGGCTTCGGCCTTGAGAGCGATGGCGATGAATACGATGCCCAGTACCCCGATGGTGGAAATCCCGGGAAAGCGCGGCGCCAGGTGTTGCTGAAACTCCGGCAAACCAAAGCGCCGCACCAGGATGCGCTGGGTGGCGTAGCCCGCGACCATGGGCAAAAAGACGATGAGGACGATCTGCTGAAAAACGCTCAGCAGATCGACGTCCACCGCCGCCCCCATCAATACCTGCACGTAAAAAGGCGTGGCCAGTGAGCCGAGAATCAGACCGATGACGGTCATTTTTACCGCCGCCGCCAGATTGCCTTTGGCAAAACCCGTCCAGGAGATGGTCATGCCGCTGGTCGGCACCAGAGCCGCCAGCAGCAGACCCAGCGCCATGAAGGGTCGGTCGGCAAAGAAGATCTTGCCCAAACCAAAGGCGACAAAGGGGATAACGGCGAAGTTGATGGCCTGTGTCAAAACCTGCGCCTTGGCGTCGCCACCCTCAAGAACCTGGCGGATTTTGAGGGTCACCATCATGGGGTAGACCATGAGAAAGGTAAACGGCAGGATCAGACTTTTGAGAAAGGCGGCGTCCACAATGACACCGAAAACAAACCCGACGAGCATCATGGCGGGGATGGCCAGAATCAGGTTCTGATTGAGTTTGGCGAGAATTTTCCACATGGTGTCTCTGCCGGCCTCTTTTTCAGTGGCTACAGCCATGGCCATGACCGTGGCCCCCGCATACCTGCCCCGGAGTCAGTTCTAGAAGACTTGCCTCATTGTACAGATCCAGATTGTCGGCGACGGTAGCGCCCTGGGCCTGATAAACCTTAAGACCCGCCTGGCGCAGGCCGCTCAAGGCTCCAGCACCGATGCCGCCGACCACGATGGCCTCGACGGTCTCGCCCCCCAGGGCCTTGAGCGGGCTACACGCGCCGTGCTGGTGGTGCAGGTCACGGTTGGCGAGTTCACGCACTTCCTGAGTTTCGCTGTCGACCAGAACGAACAGGGGCGCCGAGCCGAAATGACCGTACACGGGGCTGTCCAGGCCTGCATTGTGTTCTACGGGAAAGCAGAGTTTCATGGTGTTCCTCCTTAGTTGTTTTGTGCATAAGCACAATATAGGCTGTTTCATTCAAAAGTCAATATGCAATTTCCGCATTTTTTTTGGGGAATCTTGACAGGGAAAATTTCCTTGGTAGTGTAGGTGCAAGTTGCACCTATTAACCCTAAACGGAAAGGAAATGCACATGCCAGGGAGAAACGGAACGGGACCCTTGGGTCAGGGGTCGGCAAGCGGTAGAGGCTGGGGAGTTTGCAGCGGACGTGAGGCGGAAACCGAGGCTTGGCGATCCGGAGGGAATCGCTTCCTGGGCAGGGGCTTGGGCCAGGGTCGGAGGCTGAATTGTCGTCGTGGCGTTGAAGGAGCTGGCCTTCGGAATGAAATCGCGCGCCTGGGAAAAATCCTAACCGGCCTCAAGGGTCGCCAGGACCAGAATAGCTAGCCTGCGGAAGGTCTCTCGGAGAAAGAAAGGACAACAAATGCCGCGCGGTTCCTGTCATCGCCACGGGCCCAAGCAGCCCTGCACCTGCGCCATGGGTAATCTCTATCGCTTCATTGAGCCGGTGGTGCTGTTTTTGCTGCGGGAAAAACAAGGGTCTTATGGCTATGAGCTTGTCGGAGAGTTGCAGGCGCACGCCCTGACCGACACACGCATTGAAAAAGGCGCGCTTTACCGCACCTTGCGCGCCTTGGAAGACAATGGCCATGTCGTGTCCAATTGGGAAACCACCGGCGCGGGACCTGCGCGGCGTCATTATCAACTGACCTCCTCCGGCGCCAGGCACCTGGAGGAATGGGCAGAAGTGCTCGACAACCTGGCGCGTTCCATGACCCATTTCGTGGGTGAAATTCGCGATCGGGGACGAGGCGGCACCGAGAGAGGCTGAGAGTCGGTTTTTACATCAGCGATTCAAGCGCCAATCGTAGTCTTTCCATACGATGCGCGCACCTCTGTCCTTGTACTTGACGAATTCGCGGGCATCCCCCGGGTCGAGATAGCGCAGCAGCGTTTGCAGGATGCCTTGACGATCGCCGCCGAAATCCGGCTTATACCAGCGGAAGATGGGAGAGAGTTCCAGCAGATTTTTTTCCGGGACAATATTCACTTCCGCGCCGTTGATGAAGCCTTTTGCGGCAATTTCAAGCTGATTATCCAGATCCTCGGCCGTATAGAAGTTGATGGGCGGACAGCGGCCAGAGTTCGACCTTGGGGCCGGCAGCAACTTGCGCGGGAAGGGCGGTGACCAATAATAGGGCCAACAGCATGTTGATAGCGGATTTCATGACGGACTGTCCTTTCTAGCCCCGCCGCCAGGCATGGAATTTTTCCACCCAGGTCAGTAGTTTCTCAGGGACATGGGCTTTTTTCCATTCGCCTGCGGCCATTTTGTTGGCTTCGGCCAGGGTGGGGTAGGGGTGGATGGTGCCGAGAATCTTGTTGAGACCCAGGCCGTGCTTCATGGCCAGGATGTACTCGGCGAGCAGATCGCCCGCGTGGGTGCCGACAATGGTTACGCCGAGGATCTTGTCCTTGCCGGGCGGGGTGATGATCTTGATCCAGCCGTGATCCTCGCTCTCGGCGATGGCCCGATCCAACTCGGCCAGCTCAAAAACCGTCACCTCGTGTTCGATGTTCTGGTCTCGCGCTTCGGCTTCGTTGAGGCCGACGCGCGCCACTTCCGGGTCGGTGAAGGTGCACCAGGGGATGACGCTGTAATCGGCGCGAAACTTCTTGAATTCGCCGAACAGGGCGTTGACTGCCGCGTACCAGGCCTGATGGGCGGCGGTGTGAGTGAATTGGTAGGGGCCTGCCACATCGCCCGCGCAGAGGATGTTCGGGAAGTTGGTGCGCAAGAAGGGATCGGTGTCGATGGTGCCGCGCTCGCTCAGGCGCACGCCCAGCTCCTCCAGGCCGAATCCCGTCGTGCGGGCGCGGCGGCCCACGGCGACCAGGATGGCGTCGAAAGGCACCTCGACTTTTTGTCCCTGATGTTCGCACACCAGGATTTTCTCCTGGGCCTTGACCTGAACTTCCTTGGCGGCGTGTTCGGTCAGCACCCGTACGCCTTCGGCCTCGAAACGCTCGCGTACGAAGGCTGCGACATCGGCGTCCTCGCGGCTCATGAGCTGCGCAGCCATTTCCACCTGTGTCACTTGCGCGCCGAAGCGCGCAAAGGCTTGGGTCATCTCGCAGCCGATGGGGCCGCCGCCCAGAACCACCAGGCGTTTGGGCAATTCGCGCAGTTGCCAGAGATTGTCCGAGGTCAGATAATCCACCTGATCCAGCCCCGGGATGGGCGGCACGAACGGCTCGGCGCCGGTGGCGACGATGATGTTGCGCGTGGTCAAAGTTCGCTCGCCGACCTGCACGGTGTAGGGTGATGTGATGCGCGCCTCGCCCTTGATGCATTCCACGCCAAGTTCGGTGTAGCGTTCCACCGAATCGTGCGGTTCGACTTTTTTTACCACCCGCTGCACCCGCTCCATCACCTCGGCGAAATCAAAATGGGTTTGCGATTTCTGCAGACCGAATTCTGCCGCACGGCGGCCATAGGCGAGCATTTTCGCCGAGCGGATCAGCGCCTTGCTCGGAACGCAGCCGGTATTGAGACAATCGCCGCCCATCTTGTCCTTTTCGATCAGGGCCACCTTGGCCTTGACGGCGGCCGCGATATAGGCGCTGACCAGGCCGGCCGAACCGGCTCCGAGGACGACGATGTTGTAATCGAATTTTTTTGGTTTGGGAAAATCTTTGAGTGTTCGGCGTTTTTGCATGAAATCGACCCCCTTGCGGGCGATGAGAGGAAAGATGCCGAGCAGGGCAAAGGAAAGCAGCAGCTGCGGCGAAAGGATGCCGCCGAGCGTCTCGATCTGACCGAGTTGGGTGCCGGCGTTGACGTAGACCGCAGTCCCTGGAAGCATGCCGAGCTGGCTGACCCAGTAATAGGTCAGGGTACGCATGGGGGTGAGTCCCATCGCCAGGTTGATGACGAAAAAGGGGAAGATCGGCACCAGACGCAGGGTGAACAGGTAAAACCCGCCGTCTTTTTCAATGCCCGCGTTGAGCGCCTTGAGACGTTTGCCGAATTTGCTCTGCACCCAGTCGCGCAGCAGAAAGCGGCTGACCAGAAAGGCCAGGGTCGCACCGATGGTGCTGGCGAAAGACACAACGATGAGTGCGGGTAAAAAACCAAACAGCGCGCCGCCGGCCAGGGTCATGACGGCGGCGCCCGGCAGTGACAGGGCGGTGACCAGAATATAGAAGAGAAAATAAGCGCCAAGCGTCAGGAAACGATTGGCGGCGTAGAATTGCTGAAACGCCTCCTGGCGGGCTTTGAGTTCGGTAAGAGTCAGGTAGCGCTGCAGATCGAAAACAAAGAACAGCGTGACCAATATGGCAATGGCCAGGAGGATGAGGATTTTTTTGCCGTTGCCTGTCATCTCTTAATCTCCAGATAGTGTTTTTTGTGACCTCAACTAGGTCGCAATCTCGCCCCCTCAGGTAAAGCCTGCACCGGCGGTGCAGGCATAGCAGTGATCGGCGGTGGCGATGAGAGTACCCTCGGCGGGCGGGGCAGGTAGGTCGCGCACATGGGTGCGTTTTTCACCCCGGCAGATGCCGGCGGCCAGATGAAAATCGCAATCGAAGACATAACCATCCCAGGAGATACTAATCTGCTCACGGCACATGAGTGCGGGGATCGTTTCCGGGTTGAAGGCCTGGGCCAGTTTGCGCATGTAGCCTTCATAGTTGCCTGAGTTTTCCAGCCAGTCCTGGAAACGTCCCAAGGGCGTGTTGGTCAGCGTGAACAGGTTGTTGAAAACCAGGCCCCAGCGTTTGTGCAGCTCGCGCCGGTAGCGTTTTTCCGTCGCCCCCTGATTGGCGGGCAGGAAGGCGCCGCCGGGGTTGACGGCCAGGTGAAGTTCCAGCCCTGAGCCTTCGCACCCATAGCCCAAGTCATTGAGGCGGTGCAGCATCGCCAGGCTTTTTTCCCAGACCCCTGAGCCTCTCTGCGCCTCGATCTGGGCTTCGCGCAGGGCCGGAAAGGAAACCACCAGGGCCACGCGATGCTTAATGCAGGCGTGCAGCAGTTGTTCTCGCTCAGGCCCGTTCAGCGCCGTCAGGTTGGAGCGCAGCATGAGCTTCGGCGTGACCTCTGCCAAATCGGCAAGAAAGCCCTCGATGCCGGGCACCAGTTCCGGGGCGCCGCCGGTGATATCGACCAGTTCGAAGCGGCTGCGGCGCGCAAAGGCGACGACCTCCTTCATGGTCTGTGCGCTCATGACTTTTTCACGCTGATGAGGTCCGGCCTCCAGATGGCAATGCCGGCAGGCGAGATCGCACAGCAGACCGACATTGATCTGCAGGATACGACAACGCTTGCGCGCCAGGGTCAATCCCTGCTGTTTCAGGGTGCAGCTGAAATGCTCGAAATCCGGTGCCGGAACCTGAGCAGACGTTTTCCGTGGAATTCCCATACATTGAGTCCTTTTACAGCGAGAGCTTCTCGGCGATTTTGCGCATCTGGACGCCATGCACCAGAGAGGCCCCGCCGCGAATGGCGCCCGCCACGTGAAGGGCCTCGGTCATTTCCTCCAGATCGCAGCCCTGCTCCAGGCTGGCGCGGGTGTAGGCATCAATGCAATAGGGACACTGCACGCTGTGGGCGACGGCCAGGGCGATCAAGGCCTTTTCACGCGCACTCAGCGCCCCCTCGGCGAACACCGCGCCGTAGTAGTCAAAGAATTTGCGGGCCAATTCCGGCGCATCCTTGCCGATGGTTTCAAACAGGCCCAGATCATCGGGGTCGTAATATGTCTTCATGAATTTCTCCATTGCAAAGTGACGTTATTGTCTGTCGACTTTCTTCGGCTGAGAGTTAAACATTAACGCAAACGTTTTCAGGCTCAACTGTCCAGCCGCGTGTTGCGCTTGCAGTCCAACATTTCGCTGCATCGCGCCAGTTCCATCTGTTCTTCTTCGCGCAACCAGGAAAACATATCCGCATTCCTGATGTACCAGAGCCGAGGTTCCATAATCGGATCCTTTCCCTACCAAGGCTAGAAATCGATTTCCACCTGCAGGGCATCGAGAAATTTGTTGAATCCGGCAAAAAGCTCCATGACGCCCAGCGCCTCGACGATTTCGGCAGCATCGGCTCCGAGATCGCGCAGAGCCTTGACCTCGGAATCCTCAATGCGCAGCGGTGCGATGTTGGCCTTGCGCGCAAAGGCGATGAGCGCGCGCTCCTTGCGGCTGAATTCCGCCTGCTGCAGATCGTTTTCAATCGCCTTGATCTCTTCGCCGGACACACCGATGGAGCGCAGCGCCGCCTCGTGGGCCGCTACGCAGTAGTCGCAGCCGTTGTCTTTGGAGACCAGCACGGCGATGGCTTCTTTCGCCTTGCGCGCCAGAACACCTTCCATCATCACCTTTTTCACTTTGAACCAGTTGGCTTCCAGCAAGGGTGGGTGGTTGGCGTAGGCGCGAAACAGATTGGGCACCATACCGAAGGCCTGTTTGATTTCGACAAAAATTTCGGCCGTGCGGGCTTGTGCGGATTGCGGATCGAGGGAGGGGATGCGGGTCATGATGGCTCTCCGTACGGTCAATGGGATCGGCGCTGGTCCGAACCCGGATTGTTTGTGAAAAGCATCAGACGCAAAGTCTCGATGCAATTCTTCATCGGTTTTTCCGTTTTGTGCAGGCGCGATTGCATGATGCCGCCTTCCAGTACCGCGATGACATACTCGGAAAGATCCTCGGCACTGCGTTCGGCATGAATCGACCCCTCGTCCTGAGCCTGGGCGATGATAGCGGCCAGTTTCTGCTTCCACTGAAGAAAGACCTCGGCAGTCAGGTGCGCGAACGCGGGGACGGTATCGCTGGTTTCCAGGGCCGTATTGCCGAACAGGCAGCCGCCGACAAAACCCCTGCCGCGATGGTAGGCAAGTGCCTGGTGCAGAAAGCTCTCCAGTTTTTCGGCCGCGCTCTCGCCCTCAAGGCCTTCATCGATAAAGTTCATGAAGTGATCACCGGCCTGGCGCAGATAGGCAAGGGCCAGGTCGTCCTTGCCGGGAAAATGAAAATACAGGCTGCCCTTGGTGACACCCGTTGCTTGCAGCAGATCGTTGATGCTGGTGGCGCCAAAGCCTTTGGTGCGAAACAGGCGGGCAGCATCGTCGAGGATTTTCTGTCGGGTTTTTTGGCCTTTGATTCCCATATGAATTCCTCAATAAAAAACATACCGTTCGGTTTATTCTTGTTTCTACTGTATCGCGGAAATCATGGATGTCAACCATGCTACGGTGTCTATGGACTTAATGTTAATGAGGGGCTCAAATAAAAACTATCGCGGTGATTACAGTTGGGCCGCTTTTTTTTCGCTGCGTTTGGAAGGAATTAAGACTGTCACCAGAACCGATGACCGTTCAGGCAATGGCGGTGCAATCGTCGCGGAACCGTTGAATTGCCTGAGGGTGGAAAACTGGCGGTCATAAACCTGAGAGCGCTGGCGCAACGCTGATCAGTCATAGGTGCATCACATTGTGTCAACCCTGCAAATCCTTTTTCATACGTTGGAACTCCTCGCGGGAAATATCTCCCTTGGCGTAGCGCTTCTCTAAAATTCCCAAGGCTGTTTCCGCGCGGGGCGGCTCTTGGCTCTGATCTGTACGAAAGACCAACAGGCGCACGACCATGATCACCCCGAAGATGGCGAATCCCCACAGGACTATCATGAAAATCCACATCAGCGGCCCCATCATAGGCATGCCGTTCATCATCGGATATACGGGCATCTCGCAATCTCCCTTTCGTTAACGGTGGCGCAGATTGGGCAGGGTAAGCAAGATTTCTAGAATGTTCGACGGTTCAGGGCGTCGCGTGTGATCGGTATCGACATGGGCGTGATGGATGATGCCGTCGGGGCGCACGATGTAGCGCGCCGCCAGGGGCAGGCTCCAACTCTCGTCACCGTTATGCTTCGGCAGATCTAGACCGAATTTGAGATAAACTTCGCGTAAGGCGGGGGGAAGCACATGGACGATGCCGAATTTTTTGGCTAATGCGTTGCCGGGGTCACACAGCAGCGGATAGCTCAACTGATGTTTTTCGGCCAACCGCAGGGCGAATTCGGGGACCATGGGCGAAATGGCGACCAATCGGGCGCTGCTTTTTTCGATGTCGGCGTGCACGGTTTGCAGAGCATCCAGCTCCGCGTTGCAGAACGGTCACCAGGCTCCTCGGAAAAAATTCATGACCAGGGGCCCCTCAGCGAGAAGCTTCTGAGAGTCGAAGCGTCTGCCGTCGGCCGCATTCAGAGTGAATTCGGGAACGGCATCGCCTTCCCTGAGGGCTCGCTCGACGATGCCGGATTCAGCCAAGGCGCGTGCCGCCCGGCCCATGATTTTCTGCGATTCGGCGTCGGCTTTCTCCTGAAAACCCGATTTGATTTCTTTCAGTGTGCTTTGCAGGGTCATGTTGTTCTCCTTTATGCTTGCAAGCATAACAGCAATTCGTATTTTTTCCCGAGCGTTAGGGCGGGTAACTCCCGTGGTAGGATTGAACAAGAGCCTGTCAACGGGCGGAGTCGCCAATCATGTCCTTGACCACGACCTTGTTCATAGCGCTGATCGCGGGGCTTTCCATCCCCGCTGGTGATTTTGATCGTTTTGCAGAAAATGCCTGAAGGGTTTGCCGCATACACCGAGATGTCGCAGAATGAAAAATCAGCCTCGCGATTATGGCTGATTTTCCTGGCCATTCCCCTGGTGGGGACGCTGTGCGCCTGGCTGGGATTCGCCTGGCTGGCGGCGGACCAGCAGATTCTGGGCATCCTCATGTTGTTTTGCAGCGGTGGAATTCTCTATCTGATTTTCGACGACATCGCCCCTCGCGCCCATCTGAAACACAATGATTTTCCCGCGGTCGGAGCCGTCTCAGGATTTCTGCTGGGCCTGGTGGGGACGATGCTCATTCATTGAGGGGTACACTTTCCCGCCCTTCAGCAGCACGCCTTCGGCGTGCTGTCCCCCGTCGAGGGCGTTGCCGGGTCGCAGGGGAAGGGGCCGAAATGCACTGATTTATCACCCGCGACCCGGAAATGTCTGGCGAAGCGGGTTTGCGAAACCATGCCGGCGGTGTTGCCGCACACCCGCAGGGGGCGGCCCGTTTCAAACAGATGATGGTCGTCGAGAGCAAAATGGTGAGGACATTCGGGAATGGTGCCGAGATAGACCGCGACCTGGCCGTAATCTTCGCAGATATCTTCCAGGGGCAGTTTGAAGGCGCGCACCGTGATGGAGTGAAAATCGATCATGCCCGCCTTGGCTTCCACCTCCTCATTGCCAAGTTCGATGCGGCGACTTGACATCATGCGGTAGTCCAGACATCCCAACTCGCGCAGCAGGCGGCGGAAATCCTCGACATACAGCGCCCCGGCCAGACATTCGCCGTGCAGCACCGGGTCGGTGCGCAAGGCGTCCGGAATGCGCCGCCCCGCGAAGACATCGGAAAAATAAAGCTCGCCGCCGGGCTTGAGCACGCGAAAGATTTCTGAGAACACCCGACGCTTATCCGGAGAAAGATTGATCACACAATTGGACACCACCAGGTCGATGGAATCATCGGCGATCCCCGCCCCCAGCAAATCCTCGATATAGCCCTGCCGGAAATCGAGGTTGGGTTTTGCATAACCGAAGCGCGCGGTCTGTCCCTCCAGATGGCGGCGTGCCACCTCAAGCTGCTCATGCGTCATGTCGAGACCAATGACCCGGCCCTGTTCGCCCACCAGTTTGGAGAGCAGATAGGCGTCGCGCCCGGTGCCGCAGCCCAGATCGAGCACCGTGCAGCCTTCCAGGGCCGCGGGGATGGGCGAACCGCAGCCGTAAAAGCGCTCGATGATTTCGCTGTCGATCTGAGCCAGAATGGAGCGATGGTGCGCCGGTACCGCCTCGATGCTGCAACAGGCGCTGGTTTTGAGATCCTTGCTGTTTTTGAGCACCTGGCCGTAGTAGTCTTTGACGGCGGCGAGGGTTGTCTCGGTGTTGCGCATGGGTATGGTTCCTTTTTTATTCAGATCGAAACAGTTCGCTGTCGGGGTGGATTTCCCTCCACACGAACCAGTAGGCGCTGATGTAGGGTACCCGCTCCCCATCCTGATCGGTGATGCGCAGTTCGCCCGTCACCTCGTCAAAGGAAAAGGAGAGAGTATTGGCCGCCAACCGATCTTTGAGTTTACCACTTTTGCGTAATTCTTCCAGGGGATAGGCCTTGGCCGTGCCGTCGAGAACCACCCCGGCCACCACCTCTTTGCCGGGAAAATCGGAAACCAGCTCGCGGAAAAAGCCGAACAGCCCGCTGCGGCTGCGGTAATAGTTTTCGTAGGGATCGCGGCTGTAATCGCGCACATGCCCGGTTTCGAGAGACAGCACGACGGTGTCTGGGTGATGTCGCTTCCATTGTTCCCAGGTGGCGCCGGCAAGAAGAACTGTCGTCCCGGTGACAATTGCAGGTATATTTTTGTGCCATCTGGGCGGTTTTAGGGAGACAGGGTCGCAAAGAGGGAAAAGGAGGCGAGGGAAAAAACGGCCCTTTCTTCAAACAACCATGTACATGAGGATCAGGCGGCCCACTGCAAGACCGATGGTGGAACCGAGCAGGGCACCGACAAGGACGTCGGTGGGGTAGTGCAGACCGAGGAAGATGCGTGAAAACCCGATGAGGATCGCCATGGGTAGAAAAATTCCCAGGGAACCCGGCAGCAGCACGGCCAGGGCGCCGCAGACCGCAAAGGCCGTCATGGTGTGGCCGGAGGGAAAGGAAAACCTGTCCGGCGGCAACATCTGGCAGGGCAGATCGGCCCATATTTCAAAAGGGCGCGGTCGCCCGATGCGGTTTTTGACCAGGGTGAACAAGGCGACGCACAGGGCGATGGATATGCCCGCCGCCAGCGCCGCCCAGCGCTCGACGGCGCCGCCGCAGGTGAGCAGGACCACAGCGGTCAGATACCACAAGGGGCCGTCGCCCAGACGGCTGGCCGCGCGCATGAGGGTGGTGACGGGTTGAAAGCGGCGCAGGTCGCAAACCCTCTGCATCATGCGGGCTTCAACCGGCGTTATGTGGCGTGCGTAATAATCGACCAGGCCGCCGTGGGCCTTGGCTTTTTTCGGGGTCAGCATGATGGGTCTCCCTGAGAATCGCGGGCTTTCAGGCTCGCGGATGATTGCGGGGCCCTGTCCTGGGCCGTTGTCGAGATCTGCGCGCCCGCGCGGGCCTGAAGATAAGCCTGGCGCACCACTTCGTTGATCTGGTGCCAATTCTGGCGCTGTGCAAAGGCGCGCGCGTTGGCGCCCGTGCGCCGTATCGCCTCCCCGTCGGCCAGAAAACGCGCCATGGCGCGCGTGAAGGCCGGAGCTGAAATTTCCGTGACCAGGTGTCCGGTCGTCCCATGGCAGACAATGTCTTGCGGGCCAGGGACTTTGAAGCCGATCACCGGCAGGCCTGAGGCCATGGCTTCGAGCATGACGTTGCCGAAGGTTTCCGTGAGAGACGGAAAGGCCATGATGTCGGCGGCGGCATAGAGACGCGCAAGTTCTTCGCCCTGCTGGTAGCCGGTAAAGACCACCCGCTGATCGGCTTCGGCAGCGAGCTTGGTGCGTAGAGGACCGTCGCCGATAAGCATTAGGCGTGCGCGCGGATCAGCCAGGTCGCGAAAGGCGTTCATGAGCATCGGGAGGTTTTTCTCCGCAGCCAGGCGGCCGCAGTAAACAAAGACCACATCCTCTGGAGCAAAACCGAGTTCCCTGCGCTGCCGCGCATCGCGCTTGACCGGATCAAATCGCTCGCAATCGACACCCCGGCCCCAGGTGCCGACCCGCTCAAATCCCTCGGTGTGGAGTATGTCGCGGATAGAAGGGGTCGGACAAAAGGTCCGCGCCGTTTGGTTGTGAAACCAGCGCAGGTAGCGCCAGACCGAAGTCTCGATGAATCCGAGCCGATAGGAAACCATGTACTGGGAGAAATTGGTGTGGTAGGAGCTGATCATCGGCACGCCGAGTTTTCTGGCCGCCAGCAGCGCGGCCCAGCCCAGAGGGCCTTCGGTGGCGATGTGGATCACGTCCGGCGCGATGTCGCGCAGAATGCGCCTGACGCGTCCGGGTCGGGTAAAGGGCAACAGTATTTCCGGGTAGTTGGGCAGGCTCAGGGCGCCGAAGGCGGTGACCTCAAGTCCGGGTTTGGCTTGCGGTGGATTGTCGCGGTAGCGCGGAATGAGCAGGTGGACGCTGTCACCTTGGGACTGCAGATGCGTGACCAGGCGATCCAGGGTTTTAGAGACGCCATTGATCTGCGGAAGATAGGTTTCGGTGACAAGGGCGATTTTCAACGGTTTTTTCATGCGGGCCTCAATATGGTCAGGGATTCTCGCGCGACGGTGAACTCCATAGGCAGGCGGCCGATGATGTCGCCGTCGGCCTGAACCGGCAGGGGCAGAGCGCAGCGCACATAGGCCTGAGTCGCCTTGCGGTACAGAACATCGGGCAGTTCCAGGTGTCGGCCGCGCGCGATGCCGGCAATGTAGCGGGTCAGCGGCAGGAGTCCGTGGCGGCGGAAAATGCACAGGTCGAGTTCGGGCAATTCAAGTCCGGCCAGGGGTGTTGCCTTAAAGTCGCCGCCGTAGTGGCGAGATTTTCCGATGATCACGCCGTAACCAGTGAGAATCTCTCCGTCCACCTCGATTTCCAACTGCTGGCTCGGTGGAGCGAGCAGGACGCGCAATCCGGTGAGCACATAGGCCAATTTGCCGAGCATTTTTTTGAGACCCAAATCAAGTTTGTAAACGACCTGCGCATCAAAGCCGACCCCCGCCATCAGCAAAAAATGCCGGTTTCCGGCAACGCCAAGGTGAACACGCTGGGCGCGGCCGTCACAAATTGCCGCGATGGCTTCTTCAAGGTTGCTGCTTAGCCCGATTTCACGGGCAAAGACATTCGCCGTGCCAAGCGGCAGAATCCCGAGAGGGATAGCGGTCCCAGCCAATCCATTGATGATTTCATTGATGGTGCCGTCCCCACCGGCGGCAACCACGGCTCTGGGATTCTGTGCCATGGCTTGCTGACAGAGCATGAGCCCGTCGCCCCTGCGCTGCGTGTACCACACATCAACCTTCGCCCCTCTGCGACGCAGGGCGGCGACCGACTGCTCGATCCGTTGCGGGCAGCGCCGCCCGGCGATTGGATTGGCAATAACAATGATAGGACGCATGCTCAGCTCCAGGAGCGAATGAAAAAAGGCGGCATGCCCACGCACCCCGCCCCTGTGGTGTTTCTGCTTTTATCTTTCCCTGCCTCTTTCACTTTTCCCTCGCTTCCAAAATTTCCCGAAGCATAGGGCCCGAATGTTTTGCTCGGGTTATGTCCCTGTCAAGGTTTGATTATTTTTGCGGATGTGGTGCTGAAACTTCGGCCGGAATTTCAACCCGTCGACGCTCATTGAAATTTATCGAAATATTGATGGTCCCATAACGGGGCCAAAACAATTCTTTTGGATAATTCCTTCGCAGGCGGCAGATGTCAGGTATTTCCCAAACCCCCGAAGGAGGAGAAGTCATGTTCGAAAGAATGCGCAAAAATGCAACGGCTGTTGCGGTCAGTACCTGTTTGACCCTGGTGGCCACCAGTGCTTTTGCCGGTTGGGATTATGACCACCCGCGCAATAACGCCCGTTCCGGCAACCTCAAAAATGCCATCATCATGATCCCCGATGGCTGCAATGAAGCCATCCAGACCCTGGCCCGTTGGTACAAGGGCGACTCCCTGCATGTCGATCTGATGCAACCGGGTACCGTAAAAACACACATGGCCAATTCGGTGATCGCCGGTTCGGCCGCGGCGGGGACGTCTGTTGCCACCGGTCACAAAACCACCGTGCGCTTTCTCGGCGTCGGTCCGCGCGAAAACGACCTGCTCACCGCTCTTGAACCCACCGCGGCCCCTTACGCACCCATCGCCAACATCATGGAAGCCGCCCAGCGTGAGGGCAAATCGGTGGGGTTGGTCGCAACTTCGCGCATCACCCATGCGACGCCCGCCGCGTTTGGCGTCCATATCCATAATCGCGGATGGGACAATGAAATCATGGAACACCTGGTTTACAATAACTTCGACGTCGTTCTCGGCGGCGGCGCCCGGCATCTTCTGCCCCAGGGCGAATTGTACACCACGGCTTTCGGCGCTGAATGGGCGGGTTCCCGCGCCGATGGCGAAAATCTTATGGATGAGCTTCTGGAGCGCGGTTATCAATTCGTCGACAACAAGGATGACCTGTGGAGCATCTCTTCGGGCAAAGTCTGGGGCCTGTTCAACGCCAGCCATATGCAGCCCGACATCGACCGTGAATATTTCGCGCCCACCGAACCCTCGCTGGCAGAGATGACGGCCAAGGCCATTGAGATCCTGTCCCAAAACCCCAAGGGCTTTGTGCTGATGGTGGAAGGTTCGCAGGTCGATTGGGCCGGTCACAACAACGACCCCATCTACATGGTCACCGATTTCCTCGCCTTCGACGAAGCCGTAGGCGTTGCCAAGGAATTTGCCAAAAACGATCGCAAAACCCTGGTCATGGCTTATCCCGATCACAACACCGGCGGCATGACCATCGGCCATTACACCACGGCCGTTGGCTACACGGCGACCAAAGTCGAGGATCTGATCGACCCCCTCAAAGGGATGACAACGACCGCTAACGGCGTCATCGCCAGAATGTACGATGGGTCCGATTTCGCTCTGGCGCAAAGCGTGCGCGACAACTGGTCCATCGAGTTGAGCGATGAGGACATCGCCGAAATCCGCGCGTTGCAACCCTCCGTCGGCCTCAGCTATGCCCTGGCGCGCACCGTCAGCAAGAATCATACGGTCATCGGTTGGACCACCCACGGCCACACCGGCGAAACCGTTCCTCTGTGGATGGTCGGCACCCCGGCCCCCAGTCGCGTCATCGACAACACCGAACTGGCCTATATCGCCGCCAATGCCATCGGTGTGGATCTCGACCGGACCACCCAGGAGTTGTTCGTCGATCTGGACGAGGTGACCAGTAACTACACCATCGACACCCGCGATCCCGCCAATCCGGTGGTTATGGTCGGCGGCGCCGCTCTGCCCGTGAGCAAGGATTACATGATCAAGAACAACGAGATCATCCAACTGCCCGGTCTCACGGTTTATGCGCCGGTGACTGGCAAGGTCTATGTCTCCCGGCAGGCAATAAAAGAGCTTGACCTGAACAAGAAACGGGGACAGCGCGGCGTGTTCCCGGCAATGGTGGTTCGCTGATTTCCTAAGCTTTCTCTGCCGCTGTAACATAAAAAGCCCCGCACTCCTTGGAGCGCGGGGCTTTTTTCCAATGGATGAGCAAGCGTCTGTCTCAATACACCTCGAAATAAATTGGATAATCAAAAATCGTATCTTTTTCGTGTCTCGCCCAGGGAATAAAATCGGAATCCATGATGAAGTCCGAAACTCTGTCAGCCAATGTCTCCGAAGATACAGTCGTTTCAAGTACCTCGACGGCAATCGGCTCGCCTGTGTATTCCACCCTGACCCGCACCAGAATCAGGCCGGCATGCAAGGGCTCACCTTGGGCGCGCAGCAGATTAAACAATACCTGCCCATTACACACGGCGGAGCGCATGTCGGCGATGAGACTCAACTCCGTGCGTGGCCCTTGAATGACTTTGAGTCCTTCGACCCGCTTGGGAATAATTTCCAGACATTCGCGTGGATCAAAGGTTGTCGGTCGTGGCTGACTGCAACCGCTTGCGAAAATGCAGGTTGTCGCCAAACATACACACAGGAAAAACCTTGAAACCCAGGCGCGCTTTGAATCATTTGTCATTTTTTTCTCCTTGTCGTGAGATGTCTCTATGAACCGCTAAGGAGTCGTGTCATAGCGCGGAAATATTTTCTTAAGATGAGGCGTATTCATCAAATGGCGTCGAAAGCGCGCGGGCGCTAAGGAAAAAGCCCGGAGCGCTACCCTGATAATCAGAAATTAACCTGAATCTCGATTGCCTTTAACAAAATCTAAGGATATTGACGGGCGACCCAGGAAAAGCGCCTCCCGAGGGCGGCGCTCATTTTTCAGGAGCCTTGTCGATGTCTCGAAACGCAGCCGCTGCTGACATTTTTCGTTTCCGGTTCAAACAAAAACCCTTGGCGCAAAGGGCGCTTTTTCCGCTGCAACGCGGTACCGAATATCTGTTGGCTCTGGACAAATGCCGGCGCATGTATGCGCATCTGCCCGAGGGCCCTCCCGAAAACTTTTGTGCACGGGCTCTTGACGCCTTACACGTTAAACTCCGGGTAAGCCCCGGCGATCTGGCGCGCATTCCGGTCCGGGGGCCCCTCATTGTGGTGGCCAACCATCCCTTTGGGGCCGTCGAGGGGCTGGCGCTGCTCAGCCTGCTGCAGCAGGTGCGGCCGGATATATGTGTCCTGGCCAATTCCCTGCTCCACCGGATTCCGGAGCTGCGCCTTTCCATGATTGCCGTAGACCTCTTCGGCGGCTTTGACGGCAAGCACAAAAACGTCGGTGGTTTGCGCAAAGGTCTCCGCCAACTCGCGCAGGGCGGGGTACTGGTTATCTTTCCAGCCGGTGAGGTGTCCCATCTCAATCTGAGCCGAGCGGCCATCGATGATCCGCCCTGGTCCCAGAGCCTGGCCCGTCTTGTGCGGGCTTCTTCGGCACCGGTGCTGCCGGTCTACTTCCCTGGGCGTAACAGTCTGGTATTTCAGGTGATGGGATTGATTCATCCGGTCTTGCGCACCGCTATGCTCCCCCACGAATTGCTCAACAAGAGAATGCGAAGCCTTGAAGTGCGCATCGGATTCCCGATCGCCTTTCGTCGCCTGCACACAATGAGCAACGCGGACATGACCGACTATCTGCGCAGCAAAACCTATCTACTGCGGCAGCGCGGCCAACCTGTCGCCGCCAGAACGCAAGCGCGCCCTGGCGAAAGCATTCGTCCGCCCATCTCCGCCGAGCTGCTGGAAAAGGAAGTCCTGGCAATTCCACCCGCGCAGTGCCTGTTCGAAAGTGGCTCCTATCAGGTTTTTTGCGCGGCGTCCGGTCAAATTCCTCAGGTGTTGCTCGAAATTGGCCGGTTGCGCGAGTTGACCTTTCGTGGGGTGGGTGAGGGGACCGGGCGGGCTTTGGATCTCGACCCCTTTGATGCCTATTACACCCACCTGTTCGCTTGGCAGCGTGAAACCCGCGAAATTATCGGCGCATACCGTCTTGGGCGCAGCGATGAAATCCTTGCCGCCGCGGGCCCCCAGGGTCTTTATACCAACACGCTGTTTCGTTACCGTCCCGAATTTTTCAACGAACTAGGCCCGGCCCTGGAACTGGGTCGCTCCTTCGTCCAGCCCAAATACCAGAAAAGTTACAACCCCCTGATGCTGCTGTGGAAGGGCATCGGTCGCTTTGTGGCGAAAAATCCGCAGTATGCCAAGCTTTTCGGTCCCGTCAGCATCAGCCGCGAATACCAGCCCGCTTCCCGGAAATGGATGGTGAGCACCCTCGTTGACGCCTACTCCATCCCCGAGCTTGCCCGCATGGTCAAGGCGCGGCGCCCGCTGCGGTTGAAAGAAAACCGCTTCGGGTGCAAAGAGATCAACAAAATGACTTCGGACTTTGACGAGATGGAGTTGGTGGTGGCGGACCTGGAAGCCGACGGCAAAGGTGTGCCGGTTTTGTTGCGCCAGTATCTGAGTCTCGGCGGTCGCTATCTGGCTTTCAATGTAGATGAAGACTTCAGTGATGTCCTCGACGGACTGGTTCTGGTCGATCTGCGTCAAACGGACAGAAAAACACTTGAGCGTTATTGCGGACGTGCGGGCGCGGCTGAATTTTTAGCGCTTCATGAGCACCGGGATTTGGCGGAAGGCTTTTAATTTATGTCTCAAAGGAGTGCGATATGCTGACCCTGCTTTGGCTCTGGCCCGTATCGGCCCTGATCACGGTGCTGTTATATGCGGCGGTGTCGTTCTGGTTTGACGGCAAGTTCAGTTTGAGCGAATGGATCAAGCTGTGGTTGCTGATTATGGTTGTCCTCGGACCTGTGGGTACGCTGTTGAGTTTAAGGTTTTTGTGCAGCGTCATTTTCGAGGTGCACCGTGAAACGCGGCGCCTCAAACAGGTGGCTGCGCGCTGAGATGGGCAAAGGCCTTTTTTTTCTGTGCGCAGTTGGAATTGTTCTTGTCACGTCGAGCCTGGCCATCTCTGCGCAACCTCTGGAGAATTATTGCTACCGGGAAACCCGTGGGAGCGACATCCGCTATTTTTCCTGGATTCTGGAAGGCGAAGATCCGCTGCTGCTCAACGCCGGCGACGGGGTGGAGCAGCATTTCAATGTCCTCGATCCTCAGAAGGCTTCGCGGGTCTGGCATCTCACCAACGAGCGGGAAAAAACCGATCTCAGCATCCGGCGCAACGGCCGTAGCCTGCAGTTGACGGGTCTGTTTTTCGGCCGACATCTGGAACGCGTTGTCACCATTGACGATGCGCCCTGGTACCAGGCCTTGTCCGTGGGTCTGCGCAATCTTCTGCAAAGCCAAACTGCGACTCTGGAATTCTGGATGGTGCGCCCCGACACTCTCGACGTTCGCCGAATGCGGGCCGTACGACGCGCCCTGGAAGACATTGAGACCGAGGACGGCAAACGACAGGCGCGCCATATTCGCATCACGGCCGTTGGTATCCCCTCTTGGGTCTGGCGCGGGGATTACTGGTTTGATGAAGACGCCGAGGTTTTTTTGCGCTACCAGGGGCGCAGCGGCCCGCCGGGAGCGCCCCTGAATCTGATAGAGTTGTCGAGCAAGCCAGTGGCTGAGTGCTCGGCGGATTTTGGCACAAGCCTCATGGATGTTGTGCGGGATTTCGAGAGTGGCGAGGAGAAAAGGTAGAGGTTCAGTTCCGGGGTTCGCGATCAGGCGTCCCGCGCGGCAAAGCGCACCTGAAAGCAACAGCCCCGTCCGGGTTCGCTGTCGAGAAGAATGCCGCCGTCCATGGCCTGCACCAGAGTGCGCACCACATAAAGACCGAGACCGCTGCCCTTGACCTGTTCGCTGCCGGTGCGGCCACGGCAGAACTTGCGGAACACCAGTTCCTGCTCCTGGCGGGAAATGCCGGGGCCATGATCGCTGACCTCGACCCCGGCCAAGCGGTTCTGGGTCGGCAGCAAGCGAAGGCAAACCTCCTTGCCGATAGCGCTGAATTTGATGGCGTTATCCACCAGGTTCGAAATAATTACCTTGAGGGCGGCGCGATTGCCCTGCACGGGCACATAGTTGACCTGAGAATCCTCGCACAGCTTTAAATTGACGCCGCGACACTCGGCAAGGGGACCGAACAGCGCTACGACTTCCTGAACAATTTCATGGAGATCGACCTCCTCCATGGGCAATGAAATGCCCTCGTTTTCGATCTGACCAATCATATGAAATTCTTCGGCTATCAGGCTGAGATAGTCGGAGCTGCGTTGGATGGCTTTCAGGTAGGTGTGGGCTTTTGCCGGGACCTTTTCATATCCGCCGCGTGACAGCAGACCGGAAAAGCCGCCGATCACGACCAACTGGTTGCGCAACTCATGAAACAGCAGACTCTGGATATCTGCCGAAAGCCTCTCCCGGGAGCGCACCCGCGTCAGTTCCCGGCGCTGGCTCTGTTCGCGGCGGCGGCGTGTCACCAGGTTGTCCACCAGGGCCAGCACCTCGCGCGGCGAATAGGGTTTGGACACATAGGCATCGGCGCCCAATTCCAGGCCGCGCAGGCGATCCTCCAGATCACTGAGGGCGGTCAACATGATCACCGGAATCGTCGCCACGTCCTCATCGGGCACACTGCGCAACAATCGGCAGACCTCCCAGCCATCCAGATCGGGCATCATAATGTCGAGCACGATCAAATCCGGGCGCTCGCTTTCGATCATCCGGCAGGCATTGAAACCATCTGCGGCCGTGATCGTCGCGAAGCCCTGTTGGTGCAGCGAGTAGGCAAGAAGCTCAGCCAGCTCAGGCTCGTCATCGACCACCAGTACGCGGCCGCGTGCGAAGTCGGTCGTTTCTTCGCAGGAATTTCCGTCAGCGATTTTTTCGATTGCGGGCATGGACGTCAGCTTTCTTTGCGGGGGAAATCATTTTCGGATCGGCGCCTCATTTTTCATGTCGCCTTGATATTCACGGCAAGAATAGAATCATTATTTAATATGGTGTTGTTAGGATGTGATGTGAAATACTTTAGCGTTTGAATGCCCGGGCACCGCCACTCATCCCTGGCAGACTATGGCAAAAAAAAGGGGCGCGCGAAGACCTGTCGGTGGCTGTCAATTTTACCTGGAAAGGCTCATGCAATGATTCCCTGGGAACTGCTCGAAACGGCACAGATACCGGGTAGCGGCGGTGAGCTGCAGCTCTACCGGCGCAATACGGAATATTCGATCTGCATTCGCGGCGGGGGCGTGCTCATGAGTTCGCGGGCCCATGGCTCGGAGGATGCCCTGGGAGAGCTTGCCTGTCGGAAAATCGCCGGACGGCCGCAGCCCTGTGTGTTGATCGGTGGTCTGGGGATGGGCTTTACGCTGGCTGCCGCACTGCAACATCTGGCTGCCGATGCGACGGTGGTCGTGGCCGAACTGGTGCCGGCCGTGGTGGCGTGGAATCGCGGCATTCTGGGCGAGGTTGCGGGACATCCGCTGCGCGATGCCCGGACCAGGGTGCGCGAGGGCGATGTCGCCAGGATTCTCAAGGCCGAGCGCCGGGCTTACGATGCGATTCTGCTCGATGTTGATAATGGCCCGGAGGGTCTGACCCGCAAGGGCAACGACTGGTTGTACACGCTGGAGGGATTGACGGCCGCCTATGCCGCTCTGCGGCCTGGAGGCGTTCTGGCCGTGTGGTCGGCCGATGCGGATCGCAGATTCACGCAGCGTTTGCGCAAGGCAGGGTTCAGAGTGAGCGAAAGTCGCGCGCGGTCGCACGGTACGAAGGGCGAGATTCACGCCCTCTGGCTTGCTGAGAGTGGTCCTTGAGGTTTCAATACGTGGACGCGTCCGTAAATTCTTCAACCCGGCTCGCCTGTATCCGATAGCCGGCACTGCCCATGTCCGAATCAAGGCGTTCGACCTCCATCTTCCCCTGTACCCACACCGGCATCATGAGCCATTGTGAAGGGATGGGCTTGGCGGGCAGCACATGGATGATCTGATTGGCCGGGGGCGGGGGGACATGGATGCAGGCACCGAAATATGGGACCAGCAGAAATTCGTGGATGTTGCGGTCGTCGCCCTCCAGGGGCACGACGAAACCGGCAATGCGCACGCGTCGGCCATCGAATTCTTCCAGCACCGGCGCCTCATTCCATTTTTCCAGGATGGTGTTCAACAATTCCATGGCACGGGGGTCGTCGTCTTCGAAGTCGTCGACGTTGAGGCTGTCGAGCCATTCCTGCGACAACCAGTCGGCCGGGACCAGATCATCCCAATCGATTTTTTGATAATCGCCGGATTTGCCGGGCTGTACCGGCTGAAGGCGCTCGCCGATCTGATAATCCCCTGGGGTTGTGGGGGGCTGTTGCGCCCCAACCGGATTGCAAAGAAAGGCCGTCCCGAGAAGGAGGCTGAACGCCAGTAAGAAGAGGTTTTTCATCGATTAAATCCTTAGAGTCATGCCGTCGGCCAGGGAGTAGCGGTAGGCGCGCAGCGCAGGCACCAGGCTGGCCAGGAGGGCGGCGCCAACCACCGCGCCCAGTAAACGCCATTCCGAAGGTGCCGGCCACCCCAAACTGATGAGCAGACCGTAGTGCGCTTCAAGCCAGGGACCGATCGCCGCGGCCGTGCCGTAGAGCAGCGCCAGGCCGCCCAGGCAGCCGAGCAGACTCAGCACCAGGCTTTCCAAGGCCAGAAGCAAAAAAATCTGGCGTGGACCGGCACCGAGAGAGCGCAAAATCGCCAGTTCGCGGCGCCGCTCGCCGAGGCTGGCGGTGACCACCGCGACCAGCCCCGCCAGGCCCACCAGCACCACCAGGGCGGAAACGGCCAGCAGGGCCTTTTCTGCCATGCCGATCAATCCCCAGAGTTCCTGCAAAGTCGCGCCGGGCAGCACCGCAAGCAGTGGTTCGTCGCGGAAAGTGTTGACGTGGCGCTGTACCTGAAAAATTGCGGTGCGCGATTTAAGCCCCACCAGTGCGGCGGTCACGGATTTAGGCGCAAGGTCGAAGCGATGAACCTGTTCCGGGGCGATGCGCAGACCGGGAATGGGCGCGCCTCCCTGCCAGCCGAGATGGATCGCCTCGATGCCTTCCAGGCTCACCAGCACTGAGCGGTCCACCGGGGTGCCGGTGCGGGCGAGTACGCCGACGATGGTAAAGGGTTTGTCGTCGTGGGCGGCAAAGCTTACGCCCGCCCCGGCGCCGTGGCTGAGGATGATTTCCTGCCCGACTGCGTAACCGAAGCGTGCCGCGACTTCCGCGCCGAGCACGGCATCGAAGACCCGGGCAAAGGGCTCGCCTTCGGCGAAGTTGAGGGAGCGGTTGCGGCCGTAGCGGTAATGCTCGAAGTAGCCGCTGCTGGTGCCCACGACGCGAAAGCCGCGATGGGAATCGCCCAGGGAAATGGGCACCAGCCAGTCCACCTGGGGGTGAGCGGCAATCTGCTCGACACTGTCCCAGGAGATGTTGTTGGTCGGATTGCCGATGTGAAACACCGTATAGAGCAGCAGTTGCACCGGCCCGCTGCGCGCGCCCACCACCAGATCGGTGCCGGCGATGGTCTGGGCGAAACCGGCGCGGGCATCATTGCGCAGTCGCTCGACTCCCAGCAACAGCGAAACCGAGAGAGCCACGGAAACAACCGTCAGGGCGACCGTCAGCCGCCGGTTGAGAATGCTGCGCCAACTCAGATGCCAGGCCGGGATCATGCCGAAGCCTCCGTCGGTTGGCGTTTGAGATCCTCGAGAGCGACCCGGCGTGAAAAGCGCCGGCTCAGGCGTGCGTCGTGGCTGACAAACAGCAGTGCCGCCCCGGCCGCCTCGCATTCAGCCAGCAGCAGGTCGAGAAAGGCTTGCTGACGACCGGCGTCCAGGGCCGAGGTTGGTTCATCGGCAATCACCAGGGCCGGCCGACCGATGAGTGCGCGCGCCGCCGCCACGCGTTGCTGCTGACCCACCGAGAGTTCCGCGGCCGGCCGCTTGAGCAAACCTGTCTCAAGGTCGAGACGGGCCGCCAGCCGCCGGGCCTCTGCCGCAGGAGTCGTGCCGGCCTCTTGCAGGCGCTTGGCGCGCGCCGGCGAAAACCGGCAAGGCAGAAGAATGTTGTCCAGGGCGCATAAATAGGGGATCAGGTTGAACATCTGGAAAATAAAACCGATGTGATCGGCGCGGAAGCGGTCGCGGGCGCCTGCCCTGAGGCCTGTCAGGGCATGGCCGTGCACCGCCACCTGGCCGCGCTGCGGCGCGAGAACCCCGCCGACGAGGGCGAGCAGTGTGCTCTTGCCGCTGCCGCTGGGGCCATTCAGAAAGACCCCCTCGCCGGCGGCCTGCTCGAAATGGTCGATGTCAAGATGCCATTCCCGAGCGCCCGGCCAGTGAAAACTGACCTGGCGCAGGTCGATGGCGGGTGCTGCATTGGTCATAGAGGCAGCCGGGGATTGCCCTTGCGCAGAGTCGAGGAACCCTGTCCGCGGGGTGTAGCGGTTTCCGCACGGATGCGCTCGGTGCGCGGAAAGACCTCGAACCAGCGCACTTCCACCGCGGTGAGGGCCTGGGGATTGGCGCATTCCAGCTCATAAGTCAGGGTGATGTCGGCGTGGGAATGGCCGAGATCATGTTTGTCGTCGTGTTTGTGGTCGTGGGAATGTTCAGAGACATTCTGCGGCCAGGGAGATTGCAGATGTCGGTCCCGAAGTGTGCAGGTGGCCGCTTCCGGAAGCAGGAACAAGCGGTCAAACTGCGCCAGCATCTCCTCCATGTCCGCCAGGGCGGCGCGCTCCGCGTCCGTGCGCGGCCGATGCTCAAAGCCCACCAGATTGTCCAGTGGGCTTTCAATCTGGATCAGCAGAATCGGGCCATCAACGGCGATGCGCAGATCGGCCGCTCCATGCTCGTGGACACCGTGGGACGAGTGGGCCAGAGCGGTGGCAGGCAAAACAAGGGTGAAGGCAAGAAGGCTGATCAGCAGTCGGAGCATGCGCATGCTCTCCTTTCGTTCAGGGGAAAAGGGCTGCAAGGCCTGGGGATAAGAGATTGGATAGGGCATCGGGCAAAATTTGATCCGACGATCTTTCGTGTCATGACGTTATATCATAGCCTGTTTTGCTGCGTCTACTTCAAGCTTCGCTGGGCAAGGTGAGAAGTTGGCTCCTTGGACTGGATTTTTGGGTGGAGGCGGAAAGGTGACGGGCACCTGGGGGAAGTTGTCCAGGTGCCCGTCGTCTGTCTCCGGGCTTCGTCGAATTAAAAATCCATCTTGACGCCGGCAGTGATCAAGCGCTCCAGACCGGGGAAAATTCCTTGAGGTGCACGGGAGGCCATATATTTCTTGTCAAAGAGGTTTTTGACCGAAGCAAACATCTTGACGCGCTCCGTCAACTGGTAGTCGCCGTTGAGATGCCACAGACTGTAGCTGGGGATCAGCCCGGTCATGCCGTTGGCCGAGCCTTCGCGGGTGTTTGCGAAATCGGCAAACTGCTCGTCGACGAACTGGTAACTTAGGCCCGCGCCCCAGTTGTCCTGGCGATAGGACAGGGTCGCGTTGACCAGGTTTTCCGGCGCGTAGGGCAGGCGGTTGCCCTTGCGGTCAATGCCGCCGATGATGCGGGTACTGTCGAGCTTGGCGGTGGCCACGTGGGTCCAGTTGGCGTCGAGGCCGAAGCCCCAGCCGAGATCGGCGCCAATGCCAACTTCAAAGCCCTGGTTGAGAGTTTCGCCGGCATTGGTCAGCTCCGAGGTGGCGCCGCCGGCTTGGCTGGCCTGGATGATCTGGTTGCTGAAGTCGTAGCGAAAAGCGGCGATTTCATAACTCAGTCGGGGCAGGCTGCCACGCACGCCGAATTCATAATTGTTGCTGCGTTCGGCCTTAAGGTCGATGGCTACACCGTCGCTGGCGATGGCATCGGCAACGCGCGGCGGCGCGAAACCGCGATGGACGCCGCCGAACAGCACCAGGGCGTCCGCGGCCCTGTAGGTAGCACCGATGCCCGGCACCCATTCGGTGTTACGGCCCTTGTTGGTGAGGTTGACGTCCTGATTGTCCCAGCGGTGGATGGTACGTTCCTGGCGGTAGTGTTCCACGCGCAGTCCCGGCGTCACCGCCAGACGATCGGTGAAATGGACGCGGTTCTGCAGAAAAGCGGCGAGGGCATCGGCTTCACGCCGATCGTCCTCGCGGATGACGCCGGAGCGGGCGTCGGCGGTGGCGCCGTTGACGCGCTGGTTATTCATTTCCTCGGTGTGCAGACGCACGCCGAATTCGGTTTCGTTGTGAATGCCCAACGCCAGGTGGTTGAGTTCCAGGCGCGTGTCGACGCCGGCGACGGTGAACTCACGCAGGCGTCCGCCGTTGGTGCCGCGCATTTCGTTGAGGCCGGTGCCGGCATTGAAGTCGAAATCCTCACGCCACCAGTCGCGCGTGGCATTATTGGCATAAATCAGGGTGCGCCAGGCCAGGTCGGGCGTGATCTGGAGTTCGTGGTTGAGATCGACCGAGTAGCGTTCGACCTCGATGCGGTCGTGGGCGGCTTTGTTCTGTCGCGGATCTTCCGCGAATTCGCGCTGGGTGAGTCCGAGATAGGTCGATTGGCTGTCCTGGTTGTAATAGGTCAGCTTGACGCCGACAAACTGGTTGGGGCCGATGCCGAACCCGGTTTTGAGCACCAGATCATCGACGTCGAAATCACTGTTGCGGCGGGTGCCGTCGCCGGTTTTCTTCAGGTAACTGATGCCGGCGGTGGCATTGTCCCAGGTTCCGCCGTAGTCAAACAGCAGCGAGCGGAAGTCCTGGTTGCCGCTGGTGAGGGTCAGGGAGCCGCCCGGCTCATAAGGGGGATTCTTGGTGACATAGTTGATGGCGCCGCCAATGGTCGAGGGGCCGTAGCGCAGCGAGCCGCTGCCCTTGAGTACGTCGATGCGCTCCATGCGCTCGATGGGCGGATGGTAATAGGCCGCAGGGTCGGTATAAGGCCCCAGGGCGATGGGCGCCCCGTCTTCCAGCAACATGACCTTCTTGCTCATGTCGGGATTGAGGCCGCGAATGCCGATGCGCGGGAAAAATCCGTAACCTTCGGTTTCCACCGCATGTACGCCGGGTTCACGCCGCAGCGCATCCTGGGTGCTGAGCGGTCGGGTGGCTTCGAGTTTTTCAGCGGTAATGACGATGGTGGAACCGGGGACGGTGTCGAGGGCCTCGGCCGTGGTGCCAATGACCTCGATGGTTGGCAGCTTGGCGATGGTTTCCTCGCCCGCTGCGGAGCCGGCGCCCGCCAGCAGGCTGGTGCCGAGCAACATGGGCATAATCAGGGCTTTTCGGGTGCGGGTGAATCTCACAACATCTTCCTCCTGAATGGAAAAAACCTGCCGGAGGCAGGGGCCGATACCTGGTTGTCGGCCGAAATTACGGATAAGAGAAGCGGCTGTCTGGGCCTCTCCGGACAATGGCTCCTGCAGAGCCGGGCTTGGGTCATTGGGGCTTTTGTTCCAGCAAGCACTGCAAGCAGTCCCGCAGCGAGCAGAGCCCGCAGGAATGGACCTGGAGCAGGGGGATGTTGCTGTTGCGCGCGGCCTGCACCGCATCGCGTCGGGCGTTGTGCGAGACGCGGTTGGTAAACAGCACCACTGCATCGAAGCGGCGCAGCTTGCGCTCCATGTCGAGGGCCTGGTCATTGAATACCTTGAGTTTTAACCCTAGTTTTTCGGCTTCCTCGCGGTAGCGTCCCTCCAGTCGTTTCATTCCTCCGACAACGGCGATGCTCATAAGATTTCTCCTTGAGTGAAAAATGCAATGCTGAGCGGTGTGATAATTCAGCCGCAAATTATTTGCAGAAATGATTTTCATTTTCAGCCGTGGGATGGGCGAGGCCTAAGGTTCTGCGTTGTGGGATTTTGCTGAAATTGAAAACCGTTGTCAACAAGAAAGTTTTCTGCGATTTTTTCTTGACAGGCGTTGACTTTCCTTTATAAGTTGAAATTCGTTTTCAACTTCAGTTTGGCGTTGGCGCGATCATGCCGGAATTTTTCTAAAGATGCCAGGCGGAGTTACCACCTATCTTTTTTTGGGTGGATACGAATTAAAAAAAAATGCTACCGTATCTTTATACAACTTTGACGCTCTCGTCGGGTAAAAGAGTCCTACCGCATTTCTTTCTTTTTCTTTGGATTGCCCTCCTGGAGAGTTGCGGTGGGCGGTTGGTTTGGCCCGCCGGCGTCGCTGAAAAAGCAAAAAGGAGCTTTTGTGATATTTTTACCAACCGGACCAGAAAAAAGGCTGCGGCGGCCTGACCGTCGCAGTTTCTGTCGTTTACGCTCCCTGGGTCTCGCCCTGGGGCTGATGGCTTTCATGGCCCAACCGTCTTTTGCCGCCGAGCAGGTCATCAAGGTGGAAGAGTCGACACTGCAGCAGGGGCAGGCCGCCCAGGGGCGCGTCGATGCCATGGCCGACGAGGCCGCCAAGTTGCTGCGCCAGTATCAGGAGGTGCAGCGGCAGCGCGAGAGTCTGGCGGTTTACAACGACAATCTGGAAAAGATGATCAGCTCGCAGGAGAAGGAGAAAGCCTCGCTGCAACGGCAGATTGAAAACATCCAGGTGACTCAGCGCGAGATCGTGCCCTTCATGCTGCGCATGCTCGCTGCTCTGGACGGTTTTGTCGATCGCGACGTACCTTTTATCTACCCGGAGCGCAAGGCACGCATCGAGGGGCTGCACGCTCTGATGGATCGCGCCGATGTTGCCGTATCGGAGAAGTTCCGCCAGATCATGGAGTCTTACCAGAGTGAGGCCGACTATGGCCGCACCATCGAGACCTATCAGGGTGAGTTGACCCTCGGCGGTGAGGTGCGCAGCGTCGAGTTTCTGCGCATCGGGCGTCTGGCCCTGGTATATCAGACCCTGGATCGGCGCGAAAGCGGCTATTGGCATCCGCATAAACGTGCCTGGGAACCTCTGGATAAGAGTTACCACGGCGCCATTCGCCAGGGAATCCGCATTGCCAACCGTCAGGTTGCGCCAGATCTCATCCGGGTGCCGGTGGTGCTCTCGGAGGTGACGCGATGAAGCGGGGGTTGACGGTATTTTGCGTGTTTTTTGTGGTGCTTTATGCCGCCCCGAGCGTCATGGCCGCGGGCAGTCTTCAGGATTTTCTCAAGGAAGTTCAGCGCCAGGCCGGCACCGAGCGTCAGATCAACGCGGAGCGCGAGCGTGAATTTGGCGCGGACCTCGAAGCCGCCCGCGACCAAGTGCGCGAAGCGCAGCAGCGCCTGCGTCAGGAGCAACAGCGCCAGAGCAACTTGGCGGCCTCCTTTGACGCCAACGAGGCGGATCTGACCAAGCTTGAGGCGGAGTTGCGCGAACAGCAGGGCGGGCTGGGCGAAGTTTTCGGCGTGGTGCGTCAGAGCGCCGGTGATTTTCATGCGCAGTTGATGGGTTCTCTGGCCATGGCGGACCGCCCCGAGGCCCTGGAATTTCTCGCCGAGCTCAGCGGCGCGCGCACCCTGCCCGGCATCGAGGAGCTGGAGCGTCTGTGGTTGGTGGTGCTCGAGGATATGGTGAATGCGGGCGAGGTGGCGAAATTTTCGGGCGAGGTGGTCAGTCCTGACGGCCATAAACAGACCAAAAGCATTGTGCGGGTGGGGGCCTTCAATGCCGTCGCCGACGGCTCCTATCTGGCCCATGTGGAGGGGCGCAACCAGTTTCTCGAACTGCCGCGCCAGCCTGCGGGGCGCTATCTGGGTTTTGCCCGCGACCTTCAGGATGCGCCCGCCGGCGAGGTGCGTCCCTTTGCTCTGGATCCCTCGCGCGGCGCGATCCTCTCCCAGCTCGTACAGTCGCCCTCGCTGCTGGAGCGGGTGCGCCAGGGGCGTGAAATCGGCATGATCATTCTGGCGCTCGGCGTTTTCGGCATCGGCCTGTTCGCCGCGCGCTACACCTATCTGCACCTGGTCAATCACCGTGTCAAGGCGCAGTTGCGCAGCGGTGAGCCCGCGCAGGACAATCCCCTGGGACGGATTCTCGCCCTGTATGATGAAGATCACCAGCTGGCGCCGGAGACCCTGGAAGTCAAGCTCGATGAGGCGGTGATGCGCGAAATCCCGCGCCTTGAATGGGGCCTGACCACCATCAAGATCCTCGCCGCAGTCGCGCCCTTGCTTGGATTGTTGGGCACCGTGGTCGGCATGATCGAAACTTTTCAGTCCATTACCCTGTTCGGCACCGGCGATCCCCAGCTCATGGCCGGGGGCATTTCCCAGGCCCTGGTTACCACGGCTTTGGGTTTGACGGTGGCGATACCCCTGCTGTTCCTGCACAACGTCGCTTCGGCCAAAAGCCGCTACCTGGTCAATGTCATGGAAGAGCAGGGCGCGGGGCTGTTGGCGCGCCACATGGAAAAGATGAGAGCCGACCCCGAGCATGTTTGAGCAGATTTACGCCATACGCCAATTCTTCGATGCCGGCGGCCAGGTGATGTGGGCGATTCTGTTCGTCTCCATCGCCCTGTGGACGTTGATCATTGAACGCTACTGGTACCATTGGCGCATCTACCCGCAGGAGTTCGGCCAACTGCGGAAGCGTTGGGAGGGGCGAACGGATTGCGATCCCTGGCAGGCGCGCAAGATCCAAGAGCAGGAGATCTCACACTTACGTCATCAACTGCTTGGGTCGGTATTTCTCATCCGCACCTTCATCACCCTGTGTCCGCTGCTGGGTCTGCTCGGCACGGTGACGGGCATGATCCAGGTGTTCGACGTGCTCGGCTTTCACGGCACGGGCAACCCGCGCGCCATGGCCTCCGGGGTCTCCATGGCCACCATCCCCACCATGTCGGGGTTGGTGGTGGCGCTCTCCGGGTTGTATTTCAGCATCGACCTGCAACGCCGCGGAACCGCCAAGACGCGCGTGGCCGCCGATGTGCTCTCGCAATATCTTGTCAAGGCGGAAAAGAAATGAGACGCAGACGTCATCGCAGTGAACGGGAAACAGCGGAAATCGACATGACGTCCATGATGGACGTGGTGTTCATCATGCTGATTTTCTTCATCGTCACCACCTCCTTCGTCAAAGAGGCGGGGATTGAGATCAATCGGCCCACGGCGGCGAGCGCCGAGCGCCAGGAGCGCGGCAACATCATGATTGCCGTCTCGGACACGGGCGCCATCTGGATCGATCAGCGCCAGGTGGATCTGCGCGCGGTGCGCGCCAATGTCGAGCGCCTGCGCGCCGAGAATCCCGAAGGGGCAGTGGTCATTCAGGCCGATGAGGCTTCGCGCACCGGTGTCCTGGTCCAGGTCATGGATCAGGTGCGCCTGGCGGGGGTCATGAACGTGTCCATCGCGGCGACCCGGCCATGACCGCGCAACTGCGCTATCTCGCTTCCTTGGGGATGGCCTCGGGGGTGGCGCTCGGGTTGTTCTGGCTGATGACCAGCCTGATCAGCGTAGACGGCACAGAGTTCGACCGCGCGCGGCAGCAGCCGCTGATGAATTTCATTCGCATGGATGACACGCCCCGTCCCGTCGAACAACGCCGGCGCGAGCGACCCAAGCCGCCCGAGGAACTCAAGCCCGCGCCGCAGATGCCGGCCGTGCCGACCCCGCAGAGTCCTTCACCCCAGGCCCCGCAAGTCGATGTGCCTCTGCCACAGTTCCGCCCCGATCTGGCGCTGAGCGGCGTACCGACGGCGGCTCCCGCTGGCCCCAGCGCTCCCACCGCCCCGGTGGCCTATTCCCAGCCCCTCACCCCCGTTTCCCAGGTGCCGCCGGTGTATCCGCGCCGCGCCCTGATGCAGGGTCTTTCTGGCTGGGTGCGCCTGAACTTCGTTATCAATGCCGATGGTTCTGTCGGGGAAATCGAGGTCGTCGAGGCCAGCCCGCGGCGCGGCGTCTTCGACCATGAAGCGGTGCGCGCTCTGAGCCGCTGGCGCTTTAAGCCGCAGACCGTCGAGGGTCAGCCGGTGCCGGCCTATGCGAGCATCACCATCAATTTCAATCTGGAAAATTAAGCATGGCGGCTTTATCGCGGTTTTTACACATGATGTTGCGGCCCCTCGGCGCTTTACTGGTTGCGGCGCTGCTGTGCCTGGCGGGCGCGGTTCCGGCAGTCCCCGCCGAGCCCTCGGTGTCGGCCCGCGCCCACGAGGCGTTGAGCGAAGCCCAGCACCTGCTGCAGGAGGAGCAATGGCAGGACGCCGAGCGGGCCCTGGCTGCTGTCATCGAAAGGTTCGCCGATGAGCCCTATGCCTTGGCTGCGGCCTGGCAAATGCGCGGTTATCTCTACAGTGAAAAGGACCGACCGCAAGAGGCACTGCGTGCCTATGATCGGGTTCTCGAACTTGAGGTACGCGACCCGGTCATGACGCAGCAGGTGCGCTACAACAGTGCCCAACTGCTGATGAGCCTGGACCGCTACGCCGAAGCCATTCAGCGTATCGACGCCTGGGTGGCCGCCGCCGAGAACATCAAACCCGAGCAACGGGTGCAGGCCGCCTGGATTTATTTTGGCGCCCAGGCCTACGCCACCGCCGCCGGCCACCTGGAGCAGGCCATCGAGGCCGCGCCGCAGCCGGCCGAGTCCTGGTATCAGATGCTGCTGGCCATTTACCAGAATGCCCAGGACCAGGCCGCGCTGAAAAAGTGGCTGCCGGTGGTCATCGAAGCCTATCCCCACAACAAGAGCTACTGGCAACTGCTCTCTTCGGTGTATCTGCATTTGCAGGAGGATCGGCGCGCCGTGGCGACGCTCTCGGCGGCCTATCACAACGGCCTGTTGACCGAGGGGCAGGATCTGCTGCACATGGCGCGGCTCTACCTTTATGCCGGTGTTCCCCACAAGGCTGCGCGTACCTTGCAGGACGCCCTGCGATCGCAAAAAATTTCCGCCTCCGCCGCCAATTTTGAACTTCTGGCCGACAGTTGGCTGCAAGCCAGGGAGAATTCCGCCGCCGTCGCCGCTTTGGAGCGGGCGCTGGCGGCCGGTGGCGGACCTGTCGTAAGTCTCAAGCTCGGACGCCTGCTGGTGCAGGAGGAACAATGGGCCGAGGCGCGCGAGCATCTGCAGCAAGCCGCAGGGACGGAAGAGGGCAGGATTGGGGGCGAGGCTCTGCTGTTGCTCGGCATGGCAGCTTACCAGGATGGCCGACCCGCGGACGCGCGGGCCGCCTTCACCCGGGCCCGCGAGTATTCCGGGGTGCGGCGGCAGGCGGATAACTGGCTGACTTATCTGGCGCAGAGCGAAGGAGCTACGGGGAGCTGAAACACATTTCGCGTAATGTTATTACATAATATGTCTTGACAGTCGCCGCTGTCTCTCCTATTGATAGGGCCTATCAATTTCCCTTTTTCATTTCAGGTTTATCTCTATGTCCGTCAGCTCCAACTCATCAGTGCATCCACCTCCGAATAAATTTCGGGGTGTGGCTCGGCATCCGTCGCCCAAGGCGCGACACTGGGTGGTGCGCTGGCTCTCACTGCTGACGGTCTGCTGTTTTCTCGGACTTTATTCTCTGGCCGCCGTTCCCCACGATCACGGCGAACACCAGGCCTGCGCCGATCAACCCTGTTCCGGCGGCCAGGCCTCCCAGGATCCTACCTCTGCGTGTCCGCAGTGTCATGTGGCCGGACATCTGCCGGTGGTCGTGCTGCCGGCCGTCGCTCTTGCGGCGCCAGTTGTGCTGCCCACTGCCGCCCTGGCGGCTCCAGCGCGCCTTCGATATGCCACCTCAGTTTCCTACCTTTTGCCGCGCCTGCGCGCGCCTCCTGTTTGCCTCGGTTAGTATCCCCTTGAATTGTCCTGGTGGCGCTTTTGGCGGCTCCAGATCTACTGCCTGATTTAATTTTAGGAAAAGCAGGCGTGGTGTATTTGCACCGCTGCTTGTAAGGAGATATGCGCAATGCGTTCCGCTAAATTTTTCACCGGCGCCCTGGCGGCGCTGTGTCTTACCTCTGTGACCCCCGTTTTTGCTCAGCCGACGGGTCCTGTTCAGCCCGAGGGTCTGCAGCCCTTTCCTCTGTTCGGCAGCTCCCGCCAGATCACCTCGGGAACCGCCTTCAATCCCGCCATCTCGGTCATTCTTGACGGCAAATATTACACCGACAACCGCCGCGGCGAAGCCGGTGAAATTCTCGAACATGCCGCCGGCTTCGACGGCCATCATGGCGACCATGATCATGGCCATGGCGAACTTTCGCGCGGCTTCAACCTTGATGAGACAGAGATCGTTTTTTCTGCCACGGTGGACAATTATTTCGACGCCATGCTCAACTTGGCGGTGGACGAAGACGGCATCGAGGTGGAAGAGGTCTTCGGTGTCACCCGCCGCCTGCCCGCCGGTTTGACCCTCAAGTTCGGCAAGTTTCTCAGCGGTATCGGCTACATTAACCAGCAGCATCCCCACGACTGGGATTTCGCCGATCAGACCCTGGTCTACGAGCTGATGTTCGGGGACCACGGCATCAACGATATCGGTCTGCAACTCACCTGGCTGCCCAAGCTGCCTGTCTATACCTTGTTCGGTGTCGAGACCTTGCAAGGGCGCAACGAGGGCATCGCCAACACCATCGATCATGGCGCTGCGGACTTCGGCGGTCTGCGCGAGCGCTCCGGGCCGCGTCTGTTTACCGGTTTCGTCAAGGTGGCGCCTGACCTCGGCTTCGATCATGCCCTGCAACTCGGGCTGTTCGGCGGTGGCGCGCGCCTGCATCAGGAGGACCATTCCGATGATGACGAACGCGAGTATCTCGAAGGCGACAGCTGGTTTGCCGGCGTGGATGCTGTTTACAAGTATGATGCGGGACGCAGCTACGGCCATGGCAATCTGACCTTGCAGGGCGAGTATATTTACCGCGTCAAGGATCTGCGCGTCGCCGCCGCCGATGACTTCGATGAGATCGGCGACAAGGAGAAGTTTAAGCAGGACGGTTTCTACGTTCAGGCGAAATACGGTTTCGCGCCGCGCTGGACGGCGGCGGCGCGTCTCGATATGGTTGGTCTTTACAACCGTATCGAAAAGGACGCGCGCACCGATAAATTTGACGACTCGCGTCGCTACAGCGCCAATCTGACCTTCAATCCCACGGAATTTTCACGCCTGCGCATGCAGTTCAATCACGGCGACATCGCTCAGGAAGGCGGCGGGCGCGAAAACTACAACCAGTTCTTCGTGCAATACCAGATCGCTCTGGGCGTGCACGGCGCGCATAAATTTTAAACGGGGAGAAAGTCTATGAGGTCAAAATCCCGCATTTTCGGCCTTTTCCTGATGTCGGTGGCGTTGCTTCTGCTGAGCGCCGGCACCGCCCTGGCAAAAACCGAGGTCGTCGCGACCACCTCGGCCATGGGCATGCTGGCGCGCACCGTAGGCGGTGAGGCCGTGCGCGTCACCGTGTTGGCGCCGCCCGACCGCGACGCTCATTACCTTCAGGCCCGCCCGAGTATGATGGTGGCCCTGCGGCGCGCCGATCTGGTGGTCGCCGTGGGCGCCGAGCTCGAAGTGGGCTGGCTGCCGCCGGCTTTGCAGGGCGCGGCCAATCCGCGTGTTCTGCCCGGTCGTTCCGGTTACTTTGAGGCGGCGGCGCAGGTGCCGCTCATCGAAGTCGGCGCAGCCGCTGACCGCGCCCTGGGCGACGTGCACCCGGCTGGCAACCCCCACGTCAACATGGATCCGGTGCGCATGGCCGAGGTGGCGCGCGCCCTCGCCGGCCGTTTGGGCCAGATGCAGCCGGCGGCTGCCGCTACCTTTCAGAGCAACGCCGAGGCCTTCGCCCGTCAGGTTCAGGAGCGATTGCCGCACTGGCAGGCGAACGTTCAGGGGGCGCCCGGCGTGGTGCTGTTCCACAAGGATGCCAACTATCTGATGGAGTTGCTTGAGGTGCCGGTGCTGGGCTACATCGAGCCGCTGCCCGGCATTCCGCCGACGGCGCGTCACCTGGAATCCCTGGTGAGCGAAATGCGCGAGCGTCGCGGGGTGGTGTTGTACATCAACCACCAACCTGCACAGGGACCACAGTTCGTGGCACGCACTCTGGGCTGGCCGGTGCAAGCCCTTCCTCTGGATCCGCCCCTGGATGCCGACGCGGGGCAGTATCTGGCCCTCATCGATCAATGGGTCGAGGCCATCGCACGGGGTAAGAATCAATGACGCAGGATCAGCTCCCGCTGCTGGAATGCCGGGATCTGGTTGCAGGTTACGCGGGGCCGGTCATCGGCCCCGTGTCATTTTCCCTGTGGGCCGGCGAGGTGGTCGGACTATACGGCTGCAACGGGGCGGGAAAATCGACCCTGCTTGGCGCCATCACCGGCGCTACCCGTATCTTTTCGGGGGAAGTACGACGCCGTCCTGATGTGCGTGTCGCTCACCACCGTCAGCGCCCCGTGCGCATGGGCGAATTGCCTCTGAGCGGCAGTGAACTGCTGCGCCTCACCGGCGCTCCCGCGGCGCAGGCGCCCGGTTTTCTGCAAAGTCTACTGCCGGTGCGTCTCGATCGGCTCAGCGGCGGTCAGTTGCAATTGATGCAGACCTGGTCCTGCCTCGGCAGTCAGGCCGGCCTGGTGTTGCTCGATGAGCCGACCAACAATCTCGATCCCGCCGCCATGCAGGCCCTGGCCGCCATGCTCAAGCGTGATGCCGCGCGGCGCGCGGTGCTGCTGGTCAGTCATGAAGGCGAATTTCTCAACGCGGCCTGCGACCGCGTGATCCGGTTGACTCCATGAGCAATCTTGCCCTGATATTCGATCCCCTGTTTCATCTGCCTTTTCTCAACGGGCTGCTGCTGGTGCCCCTGGCAGCACTGCTCGGTGCCTATCTGCGTCTGCGCGAAGAGTGGCTGGCATCTCTGGCCTTTGCGCAGGTGGCTGCGGCCGGCGGTATTCTCTCTGTGCTTTTCCATGTGCCGATGCTCCTGGCCGCGGTTATTACCGCGATTCTGGCCGGCATCGGCAAGGGGCTGCTGCAAAGGGCGGGCAATGACAATTACGCCATTTTGATTCTGCTCGGTTGGAGCGTTGCTCTGCTCATCGCCGCCAACAGCCCCCATGGCGAAATGCTGGGCAAGGCGTTGATGGACGGACAGCTCTATTTCACCGGCTGGAGCCATGGCGTCTCGGCCCTGTTGCTGGCCGTGGCGCTTCTGGTTGTTCTGCCGTGGCTGTCGCCGCGCCTGCTGCTGGGGCGTTTGTTCCCCGACCACTTCACGGCCAACGATCTGCCTGGCAGGCGCTACCACCTGATCTTTGATCTGCTGGTGGTGACGGTTTTGGCCGTGACCACCACCGCGGTGGGAGTCATGGCGACCTTTGCCCTGGTGTTCATTCCCTCCTGGATCGCATTTCGTCTTGCGCCGAGTTGGCGCGCCACCCTCTGGCTGAGCGGCTTGCTTGCCCTCGGCGCCTATTTGGTCGCCTTTGTCGCGGCGATTCTCCTCGACCAGCCCTTTGGCCCGGTGCTGGTCGCGGTGCTGGTGCTGCTCGCGCCCCTGCGTTTTTTCCAGCCTGGACAACATCAGCGCAACAGTGCCGCGGCAGGCGGCGGGGCATGCTGACCCGGCACATAAATCTATGCCCTGCGGCAGACGCTGCCGCAGGTCTGGTATAATCGGGGTGAGAAAAGATTTCCGGCACCGATTCAGGGTTATCTGCCGAGCGTCCCGGAGCGTTCGCGACAAGAGCCGCATGAATTCTTATCGAAGGCTTGACTGACGCCGACCAGGCGCCGGACACCTTGGCACGACCGCTCCGGATCCCTCGGCTGAATCGTTATTTTGCCAAGGGTGAGAGATGGTTGATCAAGCGATCAGGGACAACCCCCAACAGGCAGCGCGAGACCTGATCAAGGTCTTGCAGGACGTGGTGGCCGAGCTGCATCCGGCGCAGACCCCCAAAGTGGAATTCGACAGCTCCCTCGACCGCGATCTCGGCCTGGACAGCATGGCGCGCATGGAACTGCTCAGTCGGCTGGAGAAGCATTTTTCGGTGCGGCTGGAGGAAGAGGTCGTCGCCGAGGCGGAAACCCCCCGCGATCTGCTCGAGGCGCTGCTGGGCGGCGCGCAGGTCGCTGAGGACGCCTCCCCGGAGCGCATCGCGGTCGGCGGAACCGGCACCCCGGCGGAGGTGCCCAAGCAGGCGCGCACCCTGGTCGAAGCCTTCGAGTGGCATCTCGAGCGCCACCCCGATCATGCCCAGGTGCGCTTCTACGCCGATGAAGGCGAAGGGCAGGTGCTCTCCTACAAGCGCTTGTGGGAAGGTGCCCGGGCCGTGGCCGCGGGGTTGCAATGGCGCGGCCTCCAGGCCGGCTCGCCGGTGGCGATCATGCTGCCCACCAGCGCCGATTATCTGTTTGCCTTTCTCGGCATCCTGCTGGCCGGTGGGATTCCCGTGCCCCTTTATCCGCCGGTGCGGCGCACGCAACTGGAAAGCCATTTGCGGCGCCAGCAGGCGATTCTGAGCAACTGCGCGGCGGTGACGCTGATCACTCTGCCTGAAGCTCTGCCCTTCGCCCGGCTGCTCAAGGCGCAACTTTCGTCGCTCAAGAGTCTGGTCACGGTGGGGGAACTCGCCGAGCGCGGCGGCGATTATTCCCGCCCCGCCATAGCGTCCGACGATACGGCGTTTTTGCAATACACCTCGGGCAGTACCGGCAACCCCAAGGGCGTAGTGCTCTCCCACGCCAACCTGCTGGCCAACATCCGCGCCCTGGGCAAGGCGGTCGAGGTGGGTCCCGGCGACGTGATCGTCAGTTGGCTGCCTCTCTACCACGACATGGGCCTCATCGGCACCTGGCTGGCCGGCCTCTATTTCGCCGTTCCCGTGGTGCTGCTCTCGCCCCTGGATTTTCTCGGTCGCCCCAAGCGCTGGCTGTGGTCCATCCATCGTTATCAGGGAACTCTCTCGCCGGCGCCCAATTTTGCCTATGAAATCTGCCTGACCAAACTCAAGGATGAGGATCTCGCGGGTTTGGATCTGAGTTCCTGGCGCGGTGCCTTCAACGGCGCCGAACCGGTCAGCGCCCTGACCCTGGAGCGCTTCTGCGAGCGTTTCGCCGACTACGGCCTGCGCAGGGAGGCGGTGGCGCCGGTTTACGGCCTGGCGGAAAATACCGTGGGGCTGGCCTTTCCGCCCCTCGGGCGCGGCCCCCTCGTCGACCGGGTGGAGCGCGAGGCTCTGACGCGCTCGGGGAAGGCGATCCCGGCCAAAAAGGAGGATGAGCATGCGCTGCTGATCGCGGCCTGCGGCCGTCCTCTGGAGGGCCATGAAATCCGCATCGTCGACGGCAGCGGACGGGAGTTGCCGGATCGGCGCGAAGGGCGGGTGCAGTTTCGCGGCCCCTCTGCCACGAGCGGCTACTACCGCAATCCCGAGGAGACCCGTCGCCTGTTCGACGGCGACTGGCTCAATACCGGGGATCTCGGCTATCTTGCCGACGGCGATATCTATCTCACCGGGCGCAGCAAGGATCTGATCATCATCGGCGGGCGCAACATCTATCCCCAGGAACTCGAAGAAGCGGTGGGTGGTTTGACCGGCATCCGCAAGGGCAACGTGGTGGTCTTCGGCAGCCCCGATCCCGCTACGGGCAGCGAACGGCTGGTCGTCGTGGCTGAAACGCGCGAATCCGACCCGCAGGTTCTGGACAAACTGCGCGGTAAAATCAAGAATCTGGCGGTGGATCTGCTCGAAACCCCGCCTGATGATCTGCTGCTGGTGCCGCCTCATTCGGTGCTCAAGACTTCCAGCGGCAAGATTCGCCGCTCGGCCTGTCGTGAGCTTTACGAGCGCGGTGAGCTGGGCAAACGAGAGAAACTCTGGCGGCAGAACCTGCGCTTGGCCCTCTCGACGTTTGCCGCGGGCGGGCGCAGGAGCGTCACCGCGGCCCTGAGTCTGCTCTATGCGGGTTACCTGTGGGCGCTGTTTTATCTGGCCGCGGCCCTGGCCACCCTGGTGGTCCTGGCTTTGCCGCGCCATGCCTGGAACTGGCGACCGCTGCGCGCCCTCGTGCGGCTGGCGCAGCGCCTCTCCGGGCTGTCCCTCAAGGTCGAAGGGCTTGAGCATTTGCCGCCGGAACCCTGTGTGCTGGTGGCCAATCACGCCAGCTACCTCGATGCCTATGCGCTGGTGGCGGCGCTGCCCATGCGCCTGAGTTTTGTCGCCAAGGCCGAATTGAACGAGCGCAAAATTCTCGGCTTTTTGTTGCGCCGCATCGGCACCGAGTTTGTCGAGCGCTTTGATCCCCGCCGCGCCGCCGCCGATGCCGGCCGCATCAGTGGGCGGGTGCGAACCGCAGGAGGCCATCTGCTGTTTTTCGCCGAGGGCACCTTCACCCGGGTTCCGGGTCTGCGTACCTTTCGCCTGGGGGCCTTTACCACCGCCGCCGCGGCCAAGCTGCCGGTGGTGCCGGTGGCCATTCGCGGCACGCGCTTCGTGCTGCGCGAAGGATCCTGGTTTCCGCGTCACGGCGCTGTCAGCATCAGGGTGGGAGAGCCCATCCAAATCGAGGATGAAGATGGCGATGCCTGGGATCAGGCGCTGAAACTACGCAAGGCGGCGCGGCGCTTTATTCTACGTCACTGCGGGGAGCCTGACCTGGGCGGCGCAGGCGAATCTGAACAAGAGGAAGAGGAGGCAGAGGGGCGCAAAGAGGGATCGGGAGATGAAGGGAACAGCCAATAAACATCAACTCTGATGGGACCGGCGGAGAGAACGACTCAACCTCTCCGCCGGTTTTTTTTCAATCAGACCAGCCCTTCGAACAGCACGCTGGTCAAATAGCGCTCGCCCGAGTCGGGCAGCACCACGACAATGGTTTTGCCGGCATACTCAGGTTTGACCGCCAGGCGCGCCGCTACGGCCACTGCCGCGCCGCAGGAGATGCCGGCGAGAATACCTTCTTCCTTGGCCAGACGGCGGGCAAAATCTATCGCTTCGTCGTTGCTGACCTGCTCCACCTGATCGACCACGGACAAATCCAGGGTGTCGGGGATGAAGCCTGCGCCGATGCCCTGAATCTTGTGGGGACCGGGCTTGATTTCCTCCCCGGCCAGTTTCTGGCTGATCACCGGACTGTCCGTGGGTTCCACCGCCACTGAGACGATCTTTTTGCCCTTGGTGTTTTTGATGTAGCGCGATACCCCGGTGATGGTGCCGCCGGTGCCGACGCCGGACACCAATACGTCGATGGCGCCGTCGGTGTCCTCCCAGATTTCCGGGCCGGTGGTCTGCTCGTGAATCTCCGGGTTGGCGGGATTTTTGAACTGGTGCAACAGCACGTAGCGGTTGGGATCGGAGGCCGCCAGTTCCTCGGCCGCCGCGATGGCGCCGCCCATGCCCTTGGCGCCGGGGGTGAGAATCAGGTTGGCGCCGAAGGCCTTGAGCACCTTGCGTCGTTCGATGCTCATGGTCTCGGGCATGGTCAAGGTGATGGGAATACCGCGCGCGGCGGCGACAAACGCCAGAGCGATGCCGGTGTTGCCGCTGGTCGGCTCGACAATTTCCTTGCCCGGGCCGAGCAGCCCTTTTTGTTCGGCGTCCCAGATCATGGAGGCGCCGATGCGGCATTTGACCGAATAGGCGGGGTTGCGTCCCTCGATCTTGCCGAGCACGGTGGCGCCGCCCGGTGCGATGTGGTTGAGACGCACCATGGGCGTGCGGCCGATGCTGAGGGAGTTGTCATTGTAGATGTTGGCCATGGGTATTCTCCTTGTGTGGAATCGGTCGATCTCTGTGGTGGATTAGTCTGCGTGCGAAACCGCCTCCAGCAATTCATTCAGGCTCAACCCTATCTGAATTTTTTGACCGAGCCCAGCGTCTTTTCGCCGATAAATATCAAAGCGCGGGTGGCGCTCGCCGTTCTCGTCCTTGGCCAGGCTGCTGGTGACCACGCCGAAATCGGCGAGCTGCGCCTGGCTGCAACTGTTGGGACACCCCGAGATGGCCCAGCTCAGTTTGCGGGCGTCCGCAGGCATGGACTTGAGCAGCGCGCGCGCCACATCGCGGGTAGGTGACAGCCCCATGCGGCAGGCATGGTTGCCTACGCACACCCGCAAGGTGGTTTGTTCCTCCCGGGAGTCGCCGCGCAGACCGGCAGTTGCGAGACTTTCGATCAGTGCATCGCGGTCGTCGTCACTTAAGGGGGCAAAGGCCAGGTTCTGATCGGCGGTGATGGCCAGATAGCCCCCGGCATGACTGCGCGCAAGTTCTGCCAGTCGGCGCAGCAGGGCTGCCTCCAGATCCCCGGCAAAGATTGCCGCAGTCACCGGCAAGCCCCCCCCGGGTGGCGCGGGCGCGGCATCGAGACCGCCGGGGGCAAGTTGTTGGGGGCGAACGGCCAGTTCGGTTTCCAGCAAGCGCCGGAAGGTGCTTTCGCCGACCCGGCGCAACAGGAGCTTGAGGCGCTTGCCCGGCGGCGTGTGCCGGGCGTAAACGCGCACCACCGCTTCAACCAGCGCAAGCAGACGGTCTTCAGCGTAGGCTTCTTCAAGCCGTATGGCGGCCTGGGGCTCACGGCCGAGGCCGCCGCCCACCCATACGTCATAGCGCGCTTCACCGTTTTCGTTGCCGACCAGAACCAGACCGATGTCCTGAATCAGATGGCGCGCGCCGGTGTAGCCGTCTTCCACGGCGATCTTGAATTTTTTCGGCAGGCCTTCAAAGTGCGGGTTGCCGGCGAAATGCCGGTGTAGGCGACGGGCCAGCGCCTGGGTCTGAGCGAAATTGGGCGAAAAGCTGGTGCTGCAGGCAATGCCGCGTACCGCCCCGCCGCAGGCGCCGCGGCTGGTCAGCCCGACCGCCGCGAGACCGGCGCCGATGGCGGCAAGATCGGTGTAGCACACGCGGTGCAATTCGATGCTGCCGCGGGTGGTCAGATGCAGGCGTGCGCCGGCGAAGCGCTCGGCCAACTCGGCCGCCTTGAGGGCCTGTTCGACAGAGAGTACCCCGGCGGGGACCTTGATGCGCAGCATCAACTCGTCCTCGTCGTTCATGCGGTAGACGCCGTCGAGGCGTAGTTTCTGGAAATCAATGGTGCGTTTTGCGGGGTGGGCGGAAATCATGCACGCGTCCTTGGGTGATTATCCTGTGGTTGTGGAGTAGGGGCGCAGTCTGCTGCGCCCCTGCGCGTTTCGATCGTCGGGGCGACGCATGCGTCGCCCCGGACAAGGCATGCCTTGCCCCTACAGATCCAATTTCTTCACGATGCCTTCGGTCAGATCCGCGGGTGCGCCCTGATTGTCAGCCAGGACCAACTCGGCCTGATCCGTCGCCGGGAAATCCGGGGAGGCGAGGCAGATCTCGGTAAATTCGCCTTCGCCAAACCGGGTCCGTACCTGAGCGGCGTCGCTGCCGTCGACCAGTACGATCAACCCGGCGTCGAGCAGAATGCGGGCCGTTGCGGCGAGCTCCGCCGGTTCCTGCCCCTGGTTGACCAGGCGCATGCTGTGCCGGCCGAGACTGTGGAGTTTCTTTTCCACCAGGGCGCTCAGGTGTGCGCCGTTGCCTCCGCTGAACCATAGGACCTGCGGCTTCTGACCCTTGAGGGCGGCCCGACTCTCCCGGCTCACTTCGATGCTCTGCCAGTGGCTGCGCGATTGCAGCAGGGGCTGATGAATCATGCCCGCGCCGACGGTGGCGTTGCTGAGCCGGTCGATGAGAATGAAGCTGCCGGTGGCGCGATTCTGCCGGTATGAGTCAAAGGAAATCGGTTTGGCGGTGCTCAGGCCGCACACGCCGATCTCGTTGAGGCCGAGTTTGCCGCCGGGTTCCTGCTGCAGCGTGTTGACGTTGACCTTGAATTTGAGATCGACGACCTGCGCCGGCGTGGTTGAGGAACCCGCCTTGAGCAGATAACTGCGCCCCGCCACCAGCGCGTCCTCGTGCAGCCATACCAGCTTGGCTTCGAAATGGTCGGCATGGTAGGGCGCCTCTGCAACGGCGGACAGGGTGTCGCCGCGGCTGATGTCGATCTCGTCGGCAAGCGTCAGGGTGACCGCCTGGCCCGCCACGGCGCGCGGCAGGTCGCCGTCGAAGGTGACGATGCGCGCCACGCGGCTCTTCTGCCCCGAGGAGGTCACCACCACCTCGTCGCCGGGATGGATGGTGCCCGCTGCTATTGTACCGCAGAAACCGCGGAAATCGAGGTTGGGGCGATTGACCCACTGCACGCGCATGCGAAAGGGCTTGCCCTGGGCGTTGTCGGCGACCTGCACGTTTTCCAGATATTCCAGCAGCTGCGGCCCCTGGTACCAGGGAGTGGCGGCGCTGGGCGTGATGACGTTGTCGCCGTTGAGGGCGGAGATGGGGATCGGGCGGATTTCCTCGAATCCCAGGGAGGCGGAGAAATTGCGGTAATCGCGCAGAATCTCGTTGAAGCGCTCCTCGCTGTAGTCGACCAGATCCATCTTGTTGATGGCCAGCACTACGTGGCGGATGCCCACCAGCGACGCCAGGTAGCTGTGGCGGCGGGTCTGGGTGAGCACGCCCTTGCGTGCATCGATGAGAATAATGGCGACTTGGGCCGTCGAGGCGCCGGTGACCATGTTGCGTGTGTACTGCTCGTGTCCGGGCGTGTCGGCGACGATGAATTTGCGCTTGTCTGTGGAGAAAAAGCGGTAGGCCACGTCGATGGTGATGCCCTGCTCGCGCTCGGCCTGCAGCCCGTCGAGGAGCAGGGCGTAATCGATGTTTTCGCCCTGGGTGCCCACGCGGCGGCTGTCGGCTTCCAGGCTGGCCAGCTGATCCTCGAAGACCATTTTCGAGTCCCACAGCAGCCGGCCGATGAGAGTGCTCTTGCCGTCATCGACGCTGCCGCAGGTGATGAAGCGCAGCATGCCTTTTTCTTCCTGCTGTTTGAGGTAGGCGTGAATGTCGTCGGCGATGAGATCGGATTGATGGGCCATCAGAAATATCCTTCCTGCTTCTTCTTTTCCATGGAGCCGGCCGAGTCGTGGTCGATGACCCGTCCCTGGCGTTCGGAGGTGCGGGTGAGCAGCATCTCCTGGATAATTTCGGGCAGGGTGGCGGCGGTTGATTCCACCGCGGCGGTCAGGGGATAGCAGCCCAGGGTGCGAAAGCGCACCGATTTGGTCTGTACCTGCTCGCCGGGTTTAAGTTCGAGCCGCGCGTCATCGACCAGGATAAGCATGCCGTCGCGCTCCACCACCGGTCGTTGCTTGGCGAAATAGAGGGGTACGATGGGAATGTTCTCTAAATAGATGTATTGCCAGATGTCGAGTTCCGTCCAGTTGGACAGGGGAAAGGCGCGGATGCTCTCGCCCTGGCGCACCCGGGCGTTGTAGATGTTCCACAGCTCGGGGCGCTGGTTCTTGGGGTCCCAGCGGTGGCTTTCGCTGCGAAAGGAAAAGATGCGCTCCTTGGCGCGGGATTTCTCCTCGTCGCGGCGCGCGCCGCCGAAGGCCGCGTCGAATTTGTATTTATCGAGGGCCTGCTTGAGAGCCTCGGTTTTCATCACGTCGGTGTGCACCGCCGAGCCGTGGCTGAAGGGGCCGACACCCTGGCGCACACCTTCTTCATTGATATGCACAAGCAGATCGAAGCCGCCCTCATGCGCCATGCGGTCGCGAAATTCGATCATCTCGCGAAATTTCCAGGTGGTATCCACGTGCAGCAGGGGAAAGGGCGGGCGCGAAGGAAAAAAGGCCTTGCGCGCCAGATGCAGCATGACCGCAGAATCCTTGCCGATGGAATAGAGCATCACCGGATTCTCAAACTCGGCGGCGACTTCGCGCATGATGTGAATGCTCTCGGCTTCGAGCTGTTTCAGATGGGTCAACATGAATCCTCCAAATCGGTGCTTTGTAGGGGCGACCCGCTGGGTCGCCCAGGGCGAGGCAGCGCCTCGCCCCTACCGGCGGTGCAGGCCGCATTCCTTGTGCTCGGGGTTTTCCCACCACCAGCGTCCGGCGCGTTCGTCCTCGCCGGGTTGTACGGCGCGGGTGCAGGGAGCGCAGCCGATGGACGGATAGCCCTGGCGGTGCAGGCGGTTGACGGGAATGCGCCGGCTTTCGGCATATTCCCACACCTGGGCGCTGCTCCAGAACGTCAGGGGGTTGATTTTGAGGATGCCACCGTGGGCGGCGTCGCTTTCCAGGGGGGCGATGGCGTCGCGGGTGACGCTCTGTTCGCGGCGCAGGCCGGTGATCCAGCCAGAGAGGCCTTCCAGGGCGCGCCCCAGGGGTTCGATTTTGCGGATGCGGCAGCATTCCTTGCGGTTTTCGAGGCTTTCGCGAAAGCTGAACAGACCTTTGCTGCGTTCCAGGGTTTCCACCGCTTCGCGCTTGGGAAAATACCAGTCGATCTTGATTCCGTAGCGCTCGCGCACGGCCTCGGCCACCTCGTAGGTTTCTTCGTTGAGGCGGCCGGTGTCGAGGGCGAAAACGCGCACGGAGCGATCCACTTCCTGGAGCAGGTCGATGATCACCACGTCCTCGACGCTGAAGGAGCAGGCCAGGGCGACGGGGCCACCCGCAGCTTGCAGGCCGGCGCGCAGAATCGTCTGGGGGGAATGCTCTTCCGTGAGGTGGGGCAGCGGCGAACCTGACTGAGTCACAGTAGTCTCCTGGGGAAAGCTTGGTTGTTTGATTCGTTGATTGACCGGTAAATCATATTTGTCTGCTGTGGAATTGTCAAGAATAAAATGTGCAAAATTGTCGGGTAATTTGGAGTTGTAAACTTTATAAAATTTATGTAGTAACTGGGGGCGGGTTTGTTGAAGATGCGGAAGGTGGATATTTCAGTGCAGGGAAAATTGACCTCCAGCGCGGCTGGAGTATAATAAAAACAAACAAAGAAGATTTGCGAAGGCCGCCTATGGCCTTCTTTTGCCCTGGACAGCTTTCCCTCCTAGTGTCCGGGGTTTTTTTCAGCGGACAAAAAAATGGCCGAACCCGGTGTGGGGTTCGGCCACTTCAATCAGATGGATAGGGGGGGGTCAGACCGCCGGCGGCGCGCTGAGGTTTTGCAGGTGAGGTAGCGCGGCGATATTCTCTTCTTCCATGGAGGATAGGCGGGCAAAGGTGTATTCGGCGAGCACCCGCGTCATCTCGTCGCGAATGTGCCGCCAGGCGCCATGCACGGGACAGAAGACGTCGCGTGCGCAGGAGCCTTCCCCCATCAGGCACTGGTTGATGTAAATGGGACCTTCCTCGGCCTCAACCACATCGAGTAGCGTAATGCGTTCGGGGGAGCGAGCCAGGTAAAAGCCGCCGCCGACGCCGCGCTGCGAGCCGACGATGCCCGCTTTGATCAACGGTTGTAGAATCTTGGTGAGAAACGCCGGGGTGATGTTCTGCGTCTGGCAGATGTCCTTTTTCAGAACAATTTCGCCTTCGGGTTGCTTGGCCAGATACAGCACCGCCCGGATGGCATATTCGGTTGCGCGCGTAATGAGCACGTTGCTGCCTCCCTGGATTGTTAACCACTTAGGTTATGGATACTCGGCCCTGTCGTATTTGTCAAGTTTTTCAAGGTTTATGCCCGGCCTTCCGGGCTTGACAGGGGAGCGGTCCAGCGGCAAGATGCTGATATTGTCAATGCATTGAACCTGGATCCGTGAGATCCGAACGGGCAAGAGCGCAAGTCATTGACCTGCCTAAGCATTCAAAAAATCGCCGATGAACCTATGGGTGCACCTCAGATTTTTTGAAACACTTATTCAGGCCNCCTGGATCCGTGAGATCCGAACGGGCAAGAGCGCAAGTCATTGACCTGCCTAAGCATTCAAAAAATCGCCGATGAACCTATGGGTGCACCTCAGATTTTTTGAAACACTTATTCAAGCCAAGCACTGGCACTCTTTTCCCGCCCAGATCTCACGGATCCAGGTTGAAGTGATTTGAGCGAAGATGACATTTTCTGAAAAGACACTTGTCGTCGGCCGCTTTGCCCCGAGTCCGACCGGCCCTCTGCATATTGGCTCCCTGGTGGCGGCGGTGGGCAGTTACTGCTTGGCGCGGCGCGATGGTGGGCGCTGGCTGGTGCGCATGGAGGATCTCGATGCGCCGCGGGTCGTGCCCGGGGCCGCGGAAGATATCCTGCGGACCTTGGAAGCTTTCGGTCTGTGCTGGGATGGTGCGGTTCTCTGGCAGAGCCGCCGCACGGCGGTCTATGAGGAGGCTCTTGAGGCCCTGAAAGCCAAGGGGCTGGTGTTTGACTGTGCTTGCTCGCGCCGGGAGATTTTGGCCAGCGCGCCCCATGTCGGGGAGGAGGGGGGTATCTATCCCGGCACTTGCCGCGAGGGCTTGCCGCGGGGAAGGAGGCCGCGGGCTTTGCGTCTGCGCGTGCCGGCAACCACTCTGTGTTTTAACGACGGGGTGAGCGGCCTCCAGGAGCAGCACCTTTCCACGGCAGTGGGCGATTTCATTCTGCGACGCGCCGATGGGCTGTTCGCCTATCAGTTGGCGGTTGTGGTGGACGATCATGCCTGTGGCGTCAATCAGGTGGTGCGGGGTGCCGATCTTCTCGGTTCGACTCCGCGCCAGATATATCTGCATGAATGTCTCGGACATGCGCCCCCGCTCTATTACCACTTGCCCCTGGCGCTGGGCGAAGATGGCGAGAAAATCAGCAAGCGTCATGGCCCGGTTTCCATTGGCTGCGGCGAGAAGCCCGCGCCGTTGTTGTGCCGGGTTCTGGAGTTCCTCGGACAACAGGTGCCGCCGGATCTTGCGCAAGAAAGTCCCGGGGTGGTTCTGGAATGGGCGGTGCGCCACTTCGATCCGGCCCTTATTCCTGTCGCGCCTGGTTTTTTTGCGCCGGAACGTAGGGATGGATAGTGATTTTTCTCGCTCGCAGTCGCGATAGCGGGTATGATTTGTCGACAGATCGTTTAGCAAGGGAGGAGCAGGGACATGCGTCGCTTGGTTGTGAGTTTGTTGGTTCTGGTACTCTTTTTGGCGGGGTGCCAAAGCGGCACCTACAAAATTCCCCGTGAAGAATTCACCCAGCAGGTGCGCACTCTCGGCGTGCTGCCGATTTTGATTGACGAAGACTCAAGTATTCAGCATCCCCAGGGCGAAGAAGTGCTGGCTCTGTTGCGGCGCCACAGCGCGGCGCGCGAAGAGCGCTTGATTCAGATTCTGCGTGACGGCGGTGGTTTTTTTGACGTGCGCCATGTCAATCAGGATCCGCGCCGTCTTTCTCAGCGGCTGCTGGTTGCGCGGGAAGCCGACGACGGCGGGCTGCCCTACGATTTCTCCGCGTCGACGGCACGCCAGATAGCCGATGAACTGGTAGTGGATGCATTGCTGGTGGTGACCCTGCACGGCCGTGAGGTCGTGGAGCGGCGCTGGGACCGCACCCGCCTCAATTTTCTGGAAGCCCCATACAACAATGTCTTGGCCGCCGCCGTGGTCATCGATCGCGACGGACAGATTCTATGGCGCCTTGACGAGGGTGCCGGCGCGAAATTTCTGGCCCTGCAATATCCGGATTTCGACGAGGCTTTTTACAATAAGGCCGATGCGGTTCGGCTGAAGTTTCTGACCCCGCAGGGTGTCGAAAGAACGCTGGAGGAACCTGGGGGTGGGCTGTTGGCGCGCAGCACTTATCCCAAACTCTACGCAGAGGTTTTTGAGCGCATTGGCCGTAGTCTGAAGCCGGGAGTTATCCGCTCCTGGCGCCCGGCCGCCCGGCCTCAGGAATAGGCAATATCTTCTCCATGGACGTTTTGCCGCGGTTTCGCCTGCCGGCTGGAAAGCCGACAGGCGAAGTGCTTAGGGACGCAAAACCGGGAGCTTGCGGAAATTATTGGTTGACATTCAGTTTGAAAGCGATTATGTATTTGGGCGTGTTGTTGCAGACGACACCCACTCATTCAAAGTGCAATCTGCTAGAATTACATTCCTTTCCAATCGACTCGATAAATAAAATCCGAAAATCTTGGTTGCCGAATATCGATAAATAGAGCTCTTTATTAAAACGACTCGACGAGACAGGCATCTCGTTTTTACCGAAGAGTCTTTTGCGCAGCGCTGTTCGCTAGCTCCCGGATTATGGAGTCGCGCAGCCGTGCATGAGGAAGACCCGCCAACATATCCCTGTTTTTCACAGATATTAATTTGTATTGTCGACTCTCCAGTAACCGCATCTGCTGCGGTGCGCGGCCCATGTTCGCGCGTGGAGTTGTCCGGAGCGCCGGCATGGACCGGTGGAGAAGCTTTGAAGAGGAGCGTTTAGGAGGCCCATGAACCTGAAAGAGCTGAAAGAGAAAAAAATCCAGGAACTGACTGCAATCGGCAAGGATCTCGGTGTGGAGGGCGCCGCGGGGATGCGCAAGCAGGACCTGATTTTCTCCATCCTCAACGCCGCCTCGGAAAAAAACGGCGCGATTTTCGGCGAAGGCGTCCTGGAAATCCTGCCGGACGGGTTCGGTTTTCTGCGTGCCCCCGACGCCAACTATCTGCCCGGTCCCGACGATATCTATGTGTCGCCTTCGCAGATCCGCCGCTTCAATCTGCGCACCGGCGATACGGTTGCCGGGCAGATCCGTCCGCCCAAGGAGGGTGAGCGTTATTTTGCTCTGCTCAAAGTGGCCGAGGTCAATTTCGAGAATCCCTCGGTGGCCAGGGAAAAAGTTCTGTTCGACAACCTTACCCCGCTCTATCCCGAGGAGCGTCTGGTCCTGGAAACGGCGCCGGACAATCTGCCGATGCGCGTTATCGATCTGGCGACTCCGGTGGGCAAGGGGCAGCGCGCCCTCATCGTCGCCCCACCGCGTACCGGCAAGACCATGCTGCTGCAAAATATCGCCAATTCCATCACCGCAAACCACCCCGAAGCCTACCTGATCGTGCTGCTCATCGACGAACGTCCCGAAGAGGTCACCGACATGCAGCGCAACGTCAACGGCGAGGTCATTTCTTCGACCTTTGACGAGCCCGCCACGCGTCACGTGCAGGTGGCGGAAATGGTCATTGAAAAAGCCAAGCGGCTGGTTGAGCACAAGCGCGATGTGGTGATTTTGCTTGATTCCATCACCCGCCTGGCGCGTGCTTACAATACGGTGGTGCCACCTTCGGGGAAAATTCTCTCCGGCGGTGTCGATTCCAACGCGCTGCACAAGCCCAAACGGTTTTTCGGCGCGGCGCGCAACATCGAGGAGGGTGGCAGTCTGACTATCATCGCCACCGCTCTGGTCGATACGGGCAGCAAGATGGATGAGGTCATCTTTGAGGAATTCAAGGGCACCGGCAACATGGAACTGCTCCTCGACCGGCGTCTGGTGGACAAGCGCACCTTCCCGGCCGTCGATATCAACAAGTCGGGTACCCGGCGCGAGGAATTGCTGGTCGACAAGACCTCCTTGCAGCGCATCTGGTTGCTGCGTAAGGTTCTCTCCACCATGAATGTGGTGGACAGTCTGGAGTTTCTTCTGGAAAAGCTCGGAGAAACCAAGAGTAACCGGGAATTTCTGGAATCCATGAATCAGTAATCCCCGCCCGGTCTGCCGATGCAGGCGATGCGGGCCTTGCTTTTTTGTGGGAAAAGTGATAAAAGGCACCTCTTGTGCTTTGTGGCACGAACAATACAGCCTGTACCCGCCAGGCCCCAAGGAGAAACACAATGAAAAAAGATATCCATCCCGCGTATCAGGACGTTCAGATCAAGTGTGGTTGCGGCAATGTTGTCGAAACCCGCTCGACTCTCAAAAGCGATTTCATGACGGAAATCTGCTCTGCCTGTCATCCCTTTTATACCGGCAAGCAAAAACTGATCGATACCGCCGGGCGCGTAGAGCGCTTCCGTCGCAAATATGGTCAGGGTGAGAAGAAGTAGCCTGCTCGTTTTCGAAATGTTCTTGCCTTTCTGAAGCCCTGCGCCTGTCTCCCTGCGGGAGACAGGCGTGCAGTTTTTTCAGGGCTATTCTTTCCTCCCCGGGTTCGGCCCGGATTTCGCCCGTGGTTTTCCATGCGCGTTTCATTGCTCACCCATACTCCCGATCCGGAACGGACGGTGGCCGCCGCGGCACGACTGTGCTATTCGGATTCTTCCATCGGCGAACTGATGGACAGGTCGGGGTCCGACCGTGCTGCGTTTCTGCGCAAGATCCTGTCGTTGGGCCATTTTTCCGTGCTCGAACACGCCAGTTTTACCTTCGGCATCGAAGGCATCAGCCGTGCCTGCTCCCACCAGTTGGTGCGCCACCGCATCGCTTCCTACTCTCAACAGAGTCAGCGTTATGTCTCGCATCGCGAGCGCTTTGATGCCGTGACGCCGCCGAGCATTGCTGCTCAGCCCGAACTGCTGCAACGCTACGAAACGCTGCTGCATCAGATACACGAGACCTACCGTGATTTTCTCAATGCGGGAATTGCTGCCGAGGACGCGCGTTTCGTGCTGCCCAATGCCGCTGCCACCAAGCTCGTGATGACCATGAATGCGCGCGAGCTGCGTCACTTCTTTGAGTTGCGCTGCTGTCGTCGGGCACAATGGGAAATTCGTGCCATGGCGGTGGACATGCTGCGTTTGTGCCGCAAGGCAGCCTCTCTGCTGTTTGCCGATGCCGGGCCGGGGTGTCTGGCGGGGCGTTGTCCCGAAGGGGCCATGACCTGCGGTGAAATGGCGCAGGTGCGTGAAGAATTTTCGCAATTAGGATAATGCATGTTCAACAAGCTTGAAGAAGTGGTCGATCGTTTTCGCGAGGTGGAGGGCCTGCTGTCGGATCCGACGGTGGTCTCCAACCAGGAGAAATACCGCGCGTTGACCAAAGAACATTCCTCTCTCTCGGAGGTCGTCGAGGTCTTTCAGCGTTATAAGAAAGTCTGCGAGGCCATCGCCGGTAACCGCGAACTGCTACGCGATCCGGATCCCGAGGTCAAAGAGATGGCGCGGGCCGAATTGCCCGAACTCGAAGGGGCCAAGGAGCAGCTCGAAAAGGATCTGCATTTCCTGCTTCTGCCCCGCGATCCCAACGACGACAAGAACATTCTTCTCGAAGTCCGCGCCGGCACCGGCGGCGAGGAAGCCGCCCTGTTCGCCGCCGACCTTTTCCGCATGTACTCGCGTTACGCCGACGCCAAGGGCTGGAAAGTTGAGATCATGAGCCTTTCCGAAGCCGACGCCGGAGGGATCAAGGAGGTCATCGCCCTGATCCGCGGCAACCGCGTTTATTCGCGCCTCAAGTTTGAAAGCGGTACCCATCGCGTGCAGCGGGTTCCGGCCACGGAAGCCCAGGGGCGCATCCATACCTCGGCCTGCACCGTGGCGGTGCTTCCCGAGGCTGACGAGGTGGACCTCGACATCGATCCCGGCGATTTGCGCATCGATGTGTATCGCTCTTCCGGGGCCGGCGGCCAGCACGTCAACAAGACCGACTCGGCGGTGCGCATCACCCATATCCCCACCGGCGTTGCGGTAGCCTGCCAGGACGAGAAGTCCCAGCACAAGAATAAAGCCAAGGCCATGAAGATCCTCAGCTCACGCATTCTTGAAAGTCTGCGCGCCGAACAGGATGCGAAAATGGCCGCTGATCGCAAGAGTCAGGTGGGCAGCGGCGACCGCAGCGAGCGTATCCGCACCTACAATTTTCCCCAGGGGCGCTGCACCGACCATCGCATCGGCCTGACCTTGTATCGGCTCGAAGCCATTATGCAGGGCGACCTCGATGAGATCGTCGATGCGCTCACCACCCACTCCCAGAGTGATGCTCTCAGCGGGCAGGAGGCTTAGTGTCCGCTGCGCCGGTGAATGAAAGTTGGACGGTTCTCAAGGTTCTGGAGTGGACCGCCGGTTATTTTCGCGAACGTGGTATCGAATCGGCGCGGCTTGACGCCGATCTGCTGCTGGCCGCAACCCTTGAAGTCGATCGGGTCGGCTTGTATTTGCGCTATGACCAACCTTTGCAGGCGCAGGAGCTGAGTCGCTTTCGCGCTCTGGTGGCGCGGCGCGCGCGCCGTGAACCCCTGGCTTACATTCTTGGCGAGGCGGAGTTCTGGTCTTTGTCCTTTAAGGTTTCATCGGGGGTGTTGATCCCTCGCCCCGACACCGAGGTGCTGGTAGAAGAGGCTCTGGCTTGCGGTCCCGCTGAAGCCCGGGTTCTCGATGTCGGGACTGGGAGCGGTGCTCTCGCCGTGGCCCTGGTCGTGGAACGGCCCGCCTGGCAGATGACGGCCCTCGATGTGTCGAATCTCGCTCTGGAGGTGGCCACAGGCAATGCCGCTCGGCACGGGGTGCGGGAGCGCATACGTTTTCTGCTCGGCGACCTGGCGCACCTGCCGGAAGAGGAATTCGATCTGATCATTGCCAACCCACCCTATATCCCCAGCGACGATCTGTCCGGCCTCATGGCCGATGTGCGGGACTTCGAGCCGCACCTGGCCCTGGACGGCGGCGCCGACGGGCTGGCTGCCTACCGCGCTTTGGCTTCCCAGGCGCCGACGCGTCTGAGCCCCGGCGGTTGGCTGCTCGTCGAAATCGGTCAGGGGCAAGAGGTGGCGGTGACAGAGCTTTTTCAACAGGCGGGACTTGGGGAGATTCATACCCGTGCCGACTACGCCGGGATCATCCGCGTGGTGGGCGGACGCATCTAAGGCTTGTTGCTGGTTTTTTGTCCCTCACGGTTTCTTTTGATTTTAACCAGGGACGAATCACCAGGGACAAAGGACCAATGACGGAGTCTTTTTTTGGATAAAATCATCATTCATGGCGGCAGGCGGCTCAAGGGTGAGGTTCAGGTCAGCGGTGCCAAGAATTCGGCCTTGCCCCTGCTCTTTGCCACGCTGTTGGCGCCCGGCGTGCATCGTGTCAGCAACGTGCCGCATTTGCGCGACATCGATACCGCCGAAAAATTGCTGAGTATTCTGGGCGCCCGGGTGGAGCGCGAAAACGGCACCTTTGCCGTAGACGCCACGTCTATCGAGAGCGTCGAGGCGCCCTATGATCTGGTGCGCACCATGCGCGCCTCGGTCCTGGTGCTGGGGCCCCTGCTGGCGCGCTGCGGCCATGCGCGGGTGAGCCTGCCGGGCGGTTGCGCCATCGGCGCGCGGCCCATCAACCTGCACCTCAAGGGCTTTGAGGCGCTGGGTGCGAAAATAACTCTCGATCATGGCTATGTCGAGGCGCGCGCCCGCAGTTTGCAGGGTGGGCGGGTGCGTTTTGATATTCCCACCGTGGGCGGCACGGAAAACCTGATGATGGCGGCCACTCTGGCCAAGGGCACGACAGTCATCGAAAACGCCGCCTGTGAACCCGAGATCGTCGATCTGGCGGAAGCCCTGGTGAAAATGGGTGCGCGCATCAAGGGGGCCGGCAGTGACACCCTGACCATTGAAGGCGTACGTGAACTTCAGCCCTTTGAACACACGGTCATGCCCGATCGCATCGAAGCCGGCACCTTTCTTGTCGCCGGCGCCATGACGCGCGGCGACGTGCGGGTTCGGGGACTGCGTTCCGCCCATCAGGAGGCACTGATCGTCAAGTTGCGCGAGGCGGGGGTTGAGATCAGCGGCGCTGGAGACGAGCTGCGGGTCAAGGGACCGCGGCGCATTACCCCCGTCGATATTCGCACCTCTCCCTATCCGGGTTTTCCGACGGACATGCAGGCTCAATTCATGGCGCTCATGGCCCTGTCCGACGGTGCCAGCGTCATCAATGAAAACGTCTTCGAAAATCGCTTTATGCATGTATGCGAGTTGCAGCGCATGGGCGCCGACATCGCTATCGACGGGCACACCGCCGTGGTGCGCGGGGTCAAAAAGCTGCTCGGCGCCCCGGTCATGGCCACCGATCTGCGCGCCAGCGCCTCGTTGATTCTGGCAGGCCTGGCCGCCGAAAACACCACCGAAGTTTCGCGCATCTATCACCTCGACCGCGGCTACGAGCGCATCGAAGAAAAGCTCAAAGGATTGGGCGCGGATATCGAGCGAGTCAAGGAATAAACCTGTCATGGGCGGCATGTCCCTGGTCATTGGTTTTTTCAGGTTTTTTGCCAGGGACAAATGACAAAGGACAAAGGACAGCCTTTATGAGCGACACCATCACTTTCGCCCTGCCCAAGGGGCGCATCATGAAAGATTCCATGGAGCTGTTCGCGCGCATCGGGATCACTTGTCCTGAAATGAGCGACGACAGCCGCAAGCTGGTGTTCGAAAACCGCGAAGATCGCCTGCGCTTCATGGCGGTGCGCGCTACCGACGTGCCGACTTATGTGGAGTACGGTTGCGCGGACATCGGCGTGGTGGGCAAAGATACCCTGCTCGAACAGGGCAAGGATCTCTATGAGCCGCTGGACCTCAAGTTCGGTTATTGTCGTCTGGTGGTGGCCGAACCCAAAGAGTTGCAGCGCATGGACGATCCCGCCAACTGGTCGAACATTCGCGTCGCCACCAAATACCCCAATATCACCGAGCGTTATTTCGCTGCCCGCGGGGTGCAGGTGGAGTTGATCAAGCTCTACGGCTCCATTGAGCTGGCGCCCCTGGTGGGGCTTGCCGAGCGCATCGTCGATCTGGTCTCCACCGGCGCCACGCTGCGCGAAAACGGCATGGTCGAAGTGGATACCATCGCCGACATCACAACGCGTCTCATTGTCAATCGCGCCAGCCTCAAGACCAAGCATCAGCGCATCCGCAAAATCATCGAGGGGCTGGAGCAGGTGGTGGGTGAGACGGTACGTATTTCAGGTTGAGGAAAAATATGCGGATTCTGCGTTTCAATGATGATGCCTTTGAACCAACCCTGCAAAAAATCGTCAACCGCGGCGCCGCTGCACAGGGTGATGTCTGCTTTACGGTGCAGGAAATCATCGACGACGTGCGTCGCCGTGGCGATTCGGCTCTTTTCGAGCACACCGAGAAGTACGACCGCCTGCGCCTGACCGCGGAGACTCTGGAGGTCAGTGCCGAGGAGATCGATCAGGCGCTGGCCGGGGTGAGCGAGGAATCTCTGGCAGCCCTGCGCCTGGCGGCGGAACGCATCGCCGCCTTTCACGCCAAGCAGAAGGAGCAGACCTGGCTCTCGACCGAGGAGGAGGACGTGCTCCTCGGCCAGATGGTGCGCCCCCTGGATCGCGTGGGGATCTATGTGCCCGGCGGCAAGGCTGCCTATCCTTCCTCGGTGTTGATGAACGCGGTGCCGGCCAAGGTCGCGGGTGTGCCCGAGGTCATTATGGTGGTGCCCATGCCCGGTGGTGAAGTCAATCCCCACGTACTCGCGGCGGCGCACCTGGCCGGGGTGGATCGCATCTTCAAGGTGGGTGGCGCCCAGGCCGTGGCGGCGCTGGCCTTCGGCACACAGAGTGTGCCGCGTGTCGACAAGATCACCGGGCCGGGCAACATCTACGTTGCGACCGCCAAGCAGCAGGTGTTCGGCCAGGTCGATATCGACATGATCGCCGGACCCAGCGAAATACTCATCATCAACGACGGCAGCGGTGACCCGGCGCATCTGGCCGCCGATTTGCTCGGCCAGGCCGAGCATGATGAGCTGGCCTCGTCGATTTTGATCACCACCGACGATAAAATCGCGAAAAAGGTGGCCAAAGAGGTGGAGAAGCAGCTCAAGGAACTCTCTCGCGAAACCATTGCGCGCAAGGCCATCGAGGCGTTCGGCGCGATTTTCATCGCGCGCGATCTCGATGAGGCCATCGCCTTTTCCAACCGCATCGCGCCTGAGCATCTCGAACTGGCGGTGGACAACCCCTTCGAGATTCTGCCGCGCATTCGTCATGCCGGGGCGATTTTCCTGGGGCATTACACTCCCGAAGCGGCAGGGGATTATCTGGCCGGACCCAACCATACTCTGCCCACGGGCGGCACGGCGCGCTTTTTTTCGCCCCTGTCGACCAATGATTTCGTCAAGAAGTCGAGTATTGTGTCCTTCTCGCGCAACGGACTGGAGCGCCTGGGCAAAGAAATTGTCCACATCGCCGAGCTGGAAGGCCTTGAGGCCCATGGGCGTTCGGTGTCGATCCGGCTGGAAAAATAAACGACATGTAGGGGCGACGCATGCGTCGCCCTGGGCAAGGCATGCCTTGCCCTACCCGTCCATTGGAGACAGTCATGGCACGCAAGGCAACCATCGAACGTAAAACCAGGGAAACCGACATCCGCGTCAGCCTCGAACTCGACGGCCGCGGCGCAAGCGAGATCCAGAGCCCGGTGCCCTTTTTCGATCACATGCTCACCCAGATCGCCCGCCACGGATTTTTCGACCTGGAGGTGGCCGCGCAGGGCGACATCGAGATCGATGCACATCACACCGTGGAAGACATCGGCATCTGCCTGGGCGAAGCCTTCAAGAAGGCCCTCGGCGACAAAGCCGGAATCCGGCGCTACGGGCGTGGTACCGCGCCCATGCACGAGGCTCTGGTCTCCGTGATCCTTGATTTTTCCGGACGCCCCTTTCTCGTGTTCAACGTCGATCTGCCCAAGGCTCAGGTGGGTAACTTCGACGTGGAGCTGGTGGAGGAATTTTTCACCGCTTTCTGCAATCACAGCGGCGCCAACATTCACGTCAATCTGGCCTACGGCGACAATTTGCACCACATCATCGAGGCTGTGTTCAAGGCCTTCGCGCGGGCGCTGGATGAAGCAACCCAAATTGATCCGCGCATCGAGGGCGTACTGTCGAGCAAGGGAAAACTGGAGTGAGTCGCATTACCATCATTGATTACGGCATGGGCAATCTGCGCTCGGTGCACAACGCCTTCGAGAGTTTGGGCTTCAGTGCCCGGGTGACGGACGATCCGCGGGTGGCGGCGCAGGCCGACCATCTGGTGCTGCCCGGGGTCGGCGCCTTCAAGGATTGCATGGAGCATCTGCGCGAGGGCGGCTTTATTGAACCCATCAAGGCCCATGTGGAGGCCGCTCGTCCCTTTCTCGGCATCTGTCTGGGACTGCAGGTGCTGTTCAGTGAAAGTGAGGAGTTCGGCCGTCATCAGGGCCTCGACATCATTCCCGGGCGGGTGGTGCGCTTCCCCGCGGATATGCAGGGGGGGGGCGAGGATCTCAAGGTGCCGCATATGGGCTGGAACCGCATCACCCTGGCGCGGCGGGCACCGATCTGCCGCGAGGTCGAAGACGGTGCTTTTGTCTACTTCGTTCACTCCTATTACGTGGTGCCCGAGGATCCCGGCGTGGTGGCGACCACCACCGACTACGGCATCAATTTCTGCTCCAGTATCTGGCGCGACAATGTTATGGCCACCCAGTTTCATCCCGAGAAGAGCCAACAGGTGGGCCTGCGGATTCTGCAAAACTTCGCAAACATGTAAATGCGTATGGCATGCGCCCTGGACGGACACCGTCCGCCCCTACGGAAGGATTTTATTTTATGCTCGTTATCCCCGCGATTGATCTGAAGGAAGGCCGTTGCGTCCGTTTGGAGCAGGGGCTCATGGACAAGGACACGGTTTATAACGACGACCCTGGCGCCCAGGCGCGCATCTGGCAGGAGCAGGGCGCCGAACTGTTGCACATCGTCGACCTTGACGGGGCCTTTGCCGGCGTGCCGAAAAACCGCGCGGCGATTCAGGCCATCGTTGCCGCTCTTGAGATCCCTGCGCAGATTGGCGGCGGCATCCGCGATCTGCAGACCATCGAGGGCTATCTGCAATTGGGCATCAAGCGGGTGATTCTCGGTACCGTGGCCAAAGAGAATCCGGCTCTGGTCAAGGAGGCTTGCCGGCTGTTCCCCGGCGCCATCGTGGTCGGCATCGACGCGCGCGACGGCTTCGTCGCCGTGCGCGGCTGGGCCGAGGTGACGAAGAAAAAAGCCAGTGAGTTGGCCAGGGAGCTCGAAGGCTACGGGGTCGAGGCGATCATCTACACGGATATCGCCCGTGACGGTATGATGCAGGGGCCCAATCTGCAGACTACCGGCGATCTGGCCCGCGCCATCAGTATCCCGGTCATTGCCTCGGGCGGCGTGTCGAGCGTGCAGGACATTCGTAACTTGCTGGCCCTTGAATCCCTGGGCGTGGCGGGTGTTATTACCGGCAAGGCCATCTACACGGGTGCCCTGGATCTGCGTGATGCGATTGCGGTGGCGCGTGGTGAGGTGCGCTGAAAAAAAGAATTTTCAGCGCCCCTTGCACATCGGCTGGGGCGTGACTAACTTGAGGCGATCATGTTGACGAAACGCATTATTCCCTGTCTTGACGTCAAGGACGGCCGAGTGGTTAAGGGCGTGCAGTTTCTTGAACTGCGCGATGCCGGCGATCCGGTGGAAGCGGCGCAGGCCTACGACGCCCAGGGTGCCGACGAATTGACTTTTCTCGACATTACCGCGTCGAGCGATAAGCGCTCCATCATTCTTGACGTGGTGGCGCGCACCGCCGAGTGCGTGTTCATGCCCCTCACTGTCGGCGGCGGGGTGCGCGAGATCGCCGACATCCGCAATCTGCTCAATGCCGGTGCCGACAAGGTTTCCATCAACACGGCCGCGGTGCATCGGCCGGAATTTGTTAAGGAGGCCGCTGAGCGCTTCGGCTCCCAGTGCATCGTGGTGGCTATCGATGCGCGCCGCGTGCCGGGCAGCGACCCTTTGGCCTGGGAAGTCTATACCCACGGCGGCCGCAATCCCACCGGCATCGACGTGCTGGAGTGGGCCGCTCGCATGGAAGGCTACGGCGCGGGAGAGATTCTGCTCACCTCCATGGACAAGGACGGCACCAAGGACGGTTATGATATCGCCCTGACCCGCGCGGTCAGCGACCGGGTACGCATTCCGGTGATCGCTTCGGGCGGCGTCGGCAATCTGGAGCATATCCGCGAGGGGCTCGTGGAAGGTGGGGCAAGCGCGGCTCTGGCGGCCAGCATCTTTCATTTTCGCGAGTACAGCATCGACGAATGCAAACAATATCTGCACGAGCATGGGGTGCCGGTGCGTTTGTAATTTGCAGGGGCGCACCGATGTGCGCCCTGGGCGGATGCAATCCGCCCCCACGGAGATTTTCATGTCCCTGATCGATCAACTCAAATTCGACGCCAACGGCCTGATTCCCGCCATTACCCGCGATGTGGAAAACGGCGAGGTGCTGATGCTGGCCTTCATGAATGCCGAGGCTGTGGAAAAAACCCTGAAAATCGGCAAGGTCCACTACTATTCCCGCTCGCGGCGCAAACTATGGATGAAGGGCGAAACCTCGGGCCATGTTCAATTGGTGCGTGAAATCCGCTTCGACTGCGACGCCGACTGTCTGCTGATCAGCGTGGAGCAGCAAGGCGCGGCCTGTCACACCGGTCACCATTCATGTTTCTACCGAAGCTGGGAAGAATCCGGTGCGCAGGTGCGGGGGGAGAAGACCAGCGATCCTCTGGCCGCCTATGCACGTCACGACATTCTGAATGCTCTCTACGATGTGATTCAGGAACGCCGCCGGAATCCGTCGGAAAAATCCTATGTCGCCTCCTTGTTCGGCAAGGGCCTGGACAAGATACTCGGCAAAATCGGCGAAGAGGCCACAGAAACGGCCGTGGCGGGCAAGGGTGGCGATCCCGAGCAGGTGGTGTATGAGGTGGCGGACCTGCTTTTCCATACCCTGGTGCTGCTGGGTTATTACGACCTGCCGCCGGAGCGTGTCTATGATGAACTGCGGCGGCGTTTCGGCCTTTCCGGAATCGAGGAAAAGGCGAGCCGCTCAGCGTAGACCCACAAACAGATTCTTGCTATTTCGGTGGCCATCACTAGAATAGATAGGTTTATCGTGAGCGATGCGCCCAGTGTGGTGCATGCTGAACAATTAGGGTTTTTCCGTGGGGCGCCGCCGATGTGGCCGCCCCCTTTTCCGTTTTTTCCGTTTCGAGGATATGCGCCATGAGCCTTAGCGAAAACCTGAACACTGCCATGAAAGAGGCGATGAAGGCCAAGGACAGTTTGCGCCTGAGTGCTATCCGCCTGATTCGTTCCGCCATCAAGAACCGCGAGATCGAGGAGCGCCGCGAACTGGACGATCAGGCGACGATTGCCGTTCTTTCCACTCTCGCCAAACAGCGGCGCGATTCCATCGAGGCTTACCGCCAGAGCGGGCGCGAGGATCTTGCCGAAAAAGAGGAAAAAGAGATGGCGGTGATTCAGGAGTTTCTTCCTCGACAGCTGAGCGAAGAGGAAATTCGCCTGATCATCGACAAGGCCGTGAACGAAAGCGGCGCTGCAAGTCCCCGAGACATGGGCAAGGTGATGAAGCTGGTCACCATCGAGACTACGGGGCGCGCCGATGGGCGCCTGGTCAGCGAGCTGGTCAAGGCGCGGCTCGGCGCCTGAGCAAGCTGGAATTTGGTTGGAGTGAAGGTGTAGCGGGCGTTTATGAATTATCTCGATATTGCCATTCTGGTGATTCTTGCCGGTTTCACCCTCAAGGGGCTGCTGCGGGGGCTGCTCAAGGAAATCTGTTCATTGGCCGGCCTTCTGGTGGGAGCGCTGGTGGCTTTTCGTTTTCATGCGCCCTTTGCCCAGTGGCTTCTCGACAGCGCCGGCCTGCCTTCCCAGTTGGCGGTTGCGGCGGCCTTTCTGGCTCTGTTTCTGCTGTCGGTTATTTTTTTTGCGGCCCTGGGGTATTTGCTGTCGAAATTTGTGCACCTGATATTTCTTGGCGGGTTCAACCGTTTGCTGGGCGCCGTTTTCGGTTTCGGCCAGGCGGTGGTGTTGCTGGCCGTGGTGCTGTTCGCCCTGAGTCTCGGCTCTCTGCCGGAATTTCTCGAAAACGGGATGTCCGGCTCGCAACTTGCTCCGCCTTTCGTCGAGTTGGGTGAGGGCCTCTTTCACGGCGGACGTGATTTTCTTGCCGACCGCTGAGGCGGCTCGGCGCAGGTGGCGATACGATGGATGAAGCAACTCTGCGGATCCTTGAATTCGAGAAGATCCGTAGCCTCATCGCCGGATTTACCCAGACGCTTCCTGGAAGCGCCCTGGCTCGGGCCCTGGCCCCTCTGGGCCAGACCGAAGAGGTGGCGCGCAGCCTGGCCGAAGCCGCGGAAATGCAGGTTCTGCATGAGCAGCGCGGGCGCCCGCCCCTGGGGGGCACCCGCGAACTGGGCACTTACCTGAAGCGCCTTTCTCTGGAGGGCGTTTTTCTCCCGCCGGAAGCATTGTTGGATGTGTTGTCGAGCATTGACGCGGCGGCTGATTGCCGGCGTTATCTAGCGGCTGCTGAACTTGCTCCACGGCTCTTTGAAAAATCGCGCCGCCTTGAGGTGCCCGAAACCCTGCGCCGGTTACTGCGCGAAAGCATCGGGCCGCGCGGCGAAATTCTCGATGGCGCCTCTTTCTCTCTGGCGGATGTGCGTCGCAACGTGCGCCTGACGCGCGAGCGCATCCGTCGCGCTCTTGAAGCCCTGCTCAATGACGAGCGGCTGTCGAGTGCTTTTCAGGAGCGACTCATCACCGAGCGCAACGGTCGCTACGTGGTGCCGGTGCGGGCCGATCATCGCGGCCAGATCAAGGGATTTGTCCACGACGAATCGGCCAGCGGTCAGACACTCTATGTCGAGCCGGCGCAGACCCTCGCTGACAACAATGCGTTGCAGGCCTTGCTGCGTGAGGAAAAGCGCGAAGAAGAGCGCATTCTGCGCCGTCTGTCCGAAGAAGTGCGGATTCTGGCCGAGGTTCTGGGCGCCAATCAGCGCCTGCTGGCCCAGTTCGATCTGTGCGCCGCTGCGGCGCGTTTTGCCATCGCCACGGCGGCGGTGGCACCGCGCCTTGAGCCCAATCCGGTCATCGCTCTGCGCGCGGCGCGGCATCCCCTGTTGCTGCTCGGTGCAGACGGACGTCCGCGGGAGATGGAGACGGTGCCGGTTGATCTTCTGTTCGGCGGCGATGGCGATACGCTGATCATCAGCGGACCCAACACCGGGGGTAAAACGGTGGCGCTCAAAACCCTGGGTCTGCTGACCCTGATGGTGCGCTGCGGTTTGCCGATTCCCTGCCATCCCGACAGCAGTCTGCACCTGTTCGGCAAAATTTTTGCCGATATCGGCGACGAACAGAGCATTGAGGCGAGCCTTTCAACCTTTTCCGGCCATTTGCTGCGCATTCGTGCGGTGCTTGAACAGGCTGACGGAGACTCGCTGGTGCTGCTCGACGAACTGGGCACCGGCACCGACCCGGCCGAGGGGGGCGCGCTGGCCATGGCGGTACTCGATTCTCTGCGTAGGCGCGGCGCCAGAACGGTCGTCACCACTCATCTCAATCTGGTGAAAGGCTATGCCCTGCTCAACCCCGGAGTGGAAAATGCCGCCGTGACTTTCGACCACGCGACCCTGCGCCCCACTTATCGCTTGTATTACGGGGCGCCGGGAGCAAGCAACGCCTTTACAATTGCCCGCACTCTGGGCCTTGACGAGGCGGTTTTGCAGCGTGCGCAAGAGTATCTGGGGAGCGAAGAGCGCGAGGGGTCGGCGGTTCTGGAGGAACTTAATCGTCGTTCGCACAGCCTGGAAGCCGATCTCGGCGAGGCGCGGCGCTTGCGTGAAGCGGCGCAACTTGAGCGTGACAAGCGCAGGCGCCTGTTGGAAGAGATCGAGGCGCGCAAGCGGGAGATTCTGGAGAAAGCCCTGCGGCGTGGCGACGAGGTGGTGCGGCAAGCCGAAACCCGCGTCAAGCGTTTGCTGAAAGAAGCACAGGCCTTATCCGGCAGCACCGCCGAAGCCGCGCGCTTAACGCGCGAGGTGCGTCAGGTACGTGAAGATCTGGGCCGCGCCGCGGAAGCCAGGCCGCGTCCCGAACGGGTGCCGCGCCAGGTGCGCGCAGGCGAGCTGTTGCGCATTCCGGCCCTGGGCGCCGAGGCCGAGGTGGTGCGGGTGGTGGCCGAGGGGGTGGAACTGTCATTGCAGGGAAAAAAACTGCGGCTGCCCTTGAGCGATGTCGAGCAGCATCAGCCGCCGCGCTACGCCAAGCGCAAGACCGGGGTCGGCAGTGTTCGCAGCCGGGTGGAACGCACCTCCTTTCAACCGCGGCTCAAGTTGGTGGGCGAGCGGGTCGACGAGGCTCTGGCGCGCTTGCAGCGCTTTCTCGATGATGCACTGCTGCAGGGCATGCGCGAGGTCGAGGTGGTGCACGGCGCCGGCAGCGGCGCGCTGCGCCGGGCGGTGCGCGAGTTTCTCGCGGCCCAGGCTGAGGTTGAGTCTTTTCACGCCGCGGAACTTGCGCGCGGCGGTGACAACGTTACCATTGTGCTGTTGCGGGGGGCATGAGCGGTCGGATTTCGGACGACAAAATTCGCGAGGTTCAAGAGCGCGCCGAGATTCTCGATGTGGTCTCCTCCTATGTAGCGCTCAAGCGTTCGGGAGCCAACCATGTCGGGCTGTGTCCGTTTCATGCCGAAAAGACTCCGTCTTTTAACGTCAACCCGCCCCGGCAGATCTACCATTGCTTCGGCTGTGGCGTAGGCGGCGATGCCATCTCCTTCGTGCAGCGCATAGAGGGCCTGAGTTTTCCCGAGGCCGTGCGGCGCCTGGCCGAACGTTACGGCATCGAAATTGCTGAAGAGCAGCGTACCCCCGAGCAGGAGTTGGCGCGTCAACGCCGCGCCCAGTTGCTGCGCATCAACGAAGTGGCCGCCGATTTTTATCATGAGATCCTGCTGGATGCCGAGGATCACCGCGGTCGCGCCGCGCGCGCCTATCTCAAGGAGCGCGGCTACGGGCGCGAGAGTGCCGAGCGTTTCCGTCTGGGCTATGCCCCGGATGGCTGGGAAGCCCTGGCGTCACACCTGGCAAAGAAAGGTTTCGACACCGAACTGGTGCGCGAGGTCGGCCTGACCCGGCCGGGCAAGGAAGGCCGCGGTGATTACGACTTGTTTCGCGCGCGGCTGATTTTCCCCATTTTTTCAGCCCGCGGCGAAATTGCTGCCTTTGGCGGCCGGGTTCTCGATCAGGCGCTGCCCAAATACATCAACTCGCCTGAGTCGCCGGTGTACCACAAGAGTGCGACCCTCTACGGCCTTTATCCGGCGCGTGAAAGCATGCGTCGCAGTGGCGAGGCGATCCTTGTTGAGGGATATTTCGACGTGCTGGCTTTGCATCGGGCCGGCTTTTCCCAGGCGGTGGCAACCTGCGGTACCGCTCTGACCACCGAGCATGCCCGCCTGCTCAAGCGTTATGCTGAGCGCGTGGTGCTGCTTTTCGACCAGGACAAGGCCGGTCGTCAAGCCACTTTTCGCGCCATGGAGGCGCTGCTGCCCGAAGGGTTGCCGGTGGCCGCCACGACCCTGGAGGCCGGGGAAGATCCGGATTCTTTTGTAGCGCGGCGTGGTGCTGCGGCCCTGCGTGAGCGGTTGGAGGCCGCGCGTCCGGTGTTTGAACTGTTTCTGGAGGAAACACTGGCGGCTCACGGCGATACGGTGGAGGGGCGGGCCCGTGGGGCGGAAGCCGTGGTCGCCAAGCTCAGTCTGATCCCGGGGGAGATCGAACGGACCCTGTATCGCCAAGCGTTGGCGCAACAAACCGGGCTTGACCCGGCCATGCTCAAACGGCGCGCCGACCAGACCCGGCCGCCGTCTCGCTCATCGGGCCAGGATGAACAGCGCGTTCCGCCGCCGGAGCCGCCGCCACAGGCCGGGTCCAGATTTATTGTCGCGCCCGCGCGGCGTTCGCGTGAACGCGCGCCCCAAGGCGGCCAGGCCGCGCCGGCGCCGCAGGCGCTGATCCGCTATCTACTTGATCGCGCCGATGCGCGCGCGCGGGCCCGCGCCGAGGGCCTGGATGCTTTGCTGGTCGAGCCGCTGCTGCGGCAGCTGGCGGAAAAGATTCTCAGCGTGTCCGCAGACCAGGGGCCGGTGTCGCGCGCCGCGTTGACCGAGGTTCTCGGCCCTGATGAGGCGGATCTGCTGGCGTCCATCCGCCTGCCGGCCGCGGAGCTCTTCGGTGACGATCTCGATGGCTTGTTTGCCGAGTGTCGCGCCGATGTGGCGAGTCGCGATGTTCGCCGCCGCCGGCGAGAACTTATGCAGCGCATTCACGCAGCCCAGGCCGCCGGCGAGAGCGAGGACGTCGCGCGCTTTACCCGCGAGCTGCAGGACCTGCGTCGCCTGCAAGACGCAAAAACGGAATAAGAAGAAAACATCTGGCAGCCTGTTAGAATTAAACATAGAAGCAATCCACGGACGTAAGGGGAGACAGTCAGCAAATGTCCAAAAAGACCAAAATGGATGAAGTTCAGCAGTTGATCGACCTGGGCCGCGAAAAAGGCTTTCTGACCTATGACGAGGTCAACGATCTGCTGCCCGCCGACATGGTGTCTTCGGATCAGATCGACGATGTGATGAGCATGTTCGGTGAACTCGACATTGAGATTGTCGATGCCGATCAGAAAATCGCCTTGCCCAAGGAGCGCGGTCTCGAAGACGATGACAGCGAAAGCGCCGAAGAGGAGGAGCCTGATCTGGAAGCCGAACTGGGGCGGACCTCCGACCCGGTGCGCATGTATCTCAGGGAGATGGGCCAGGTCAGTTTGTTGACCCGGGAAGGTGAGGTGGAAATCGCCAAGCGCATCGAGGAGGGTGAGGCCCTGGTGACCAAGGTGATCCTGCGTACGCCGATTGCGTTCAAGGAAGTGATCACTCTGGGCGAGCGCCTTGAAAAAGGCCAGATCAACGTGGCCGAAATAACCAAGGAATATGAGGAGGAAGAGGGCAGCGAGCAGGAAGAAAAGCAGGTTCATCGGGTGCTCGAGCTTGTTGCCCGGATTCGCGAGATGGACACGCAGTTCATGGAAATCCGCGAAAAACTCGCCGGCGAAGGGCCGCGTGAAGAAAAAAAGGAACTGGAACAGGCGGCGCGCAAAGTCAAAAACGAAATCTTTGAACTTCTGCGGCAGATCCGACTCAAGGACCACCAGGTCGCCAAAATTGTCGATCGGCTCAAGGGTTTGGCCGCGCAAGTGAAAAAGGGCATGGTCGAAGTTGCTGCTTGCGAGCAGGAACTCAAAAAACCTCACAAGGACATCAAGAAGTTGCTGCGCCGCATGCGCAAAAGCGACGAGGATGCCTTGGCCGTTTCCAGCGAACTCGCCGTACCCATGGACACGCTGCTTGCCGTGGAAAAGCGGCTTAAGGGCGCCCAACGCAAATTCAAAAAAGTCGAGGAAGAGTCGGGTTTTGCCCCCGAAGAATTGCTCGAGGCCCTCAAGGATGTGCAGAAAGGCGAGTTTCGCGCCAAGCTGGCCAAGACCGAACTGGTCGAGGCCAACCTGCGCCTGGTGGTGTCCATCGCCAAAAAATACACCAACCGCGGCCTGCAATTTCTCGACTTGATTCAGGAAGGCAACATCGGCCTGATGAAGGCGGTTGACAAATTCGAATACCAGCGCGGTTACAAATTTTCCACTTATGCCACCTGGTGGATTCGCCAGGCCATTACCCGTGCCATCGCCGATCAGGCACGCACCATCCGCATTCCAGTGCACATGATCGAAACCATCAACAAACTCATTCGCACCAGCCGTCAGTTGGTGCAGGAAATGGGGCGCGAACCGATTCCTGAAGAAATCGCTGAGCGCATGGAGCTGCCCCTGGAAAAAGTGCGGCGGGTGCTCAAAATCGCCAAAGAACCTATTTCTCTTGAAACACCCATCGGTGAGGAAGAAGACTCCTCATTGGGCGATTTCATCGAAGACAAGGCGGTGGTTTCTCCGGTGGAGGCGGTAATCAAGGGCAATCTTTCCGACCAGACCTCGCGGGTGCTGTCGACCCTCACCCCACGGGAGGAAAAGGTTTTGCGCATGCGTTTCGGCATCGGTGAAAAATCCGACCATACCCTGGAAGAGGTTGGGCAGGATTTCAACGTCACCCGCGAGCGTATCCGGCAGATCGAAGCCAAGGCCCTGCGCAAGTTGCGCCATCCGAGCCGCTCCAAGCGCCTCAAGAGTTTTGTAGAGTATTGATGTGGAGAAATGCCTTGACAGCCTGAGGTCTTAGCCTTTAGCCTAAAGGCTTGAGTCTTTCACGGGCCTATAGCTCAGCGGTTAGAGCCACCGGCTCATAACCGGTTAGTCCCAGGTTCGAATCCTGGTGGGCCCACCACCGGAAAAACATGAGTACATATCTCATCCAAACATAGGGCAAGCCTGAGCTTGCGAAGAGTGCAACACGCGAGGCGGTGGTGCACTCTTTTTTTTTCATGGCCATTGAGCGGATGCAAAAAAAGAAATTTCCACGCGTTCAAGACATTGTTGGTCTCATTCATGCCCTGGCCCCTCCGTCACTGGCGGAAGAATGGGACAACGTCGGCTTGCAGGTGGGTGACCCCGCCGCCGAGGTCCGCCGCGTTCTGGTTGCTCTCGATCCGTCCCATGCGGTCATGCAGGAGGCCGCGGCCGCCGACGCGCAACTGCTCATCAGTCATCATCCCCTGATTTTCCGACCCCTTAAAAATCTTACCCCGACGGATGATGTGGGACGTGCCCTGCTGCTTGCGGCCCGCACCGAGATTGCTGTTCTTTGTGCCCATACCAATCTCGATCGCGCCCGTGCGGGGCTTAACGACTGGTTGGCTGAAGCCCTCGGTCTTTCGCAGACGACGGCGCTTCAGGGCTCCGCCGGCGAGTTGTTCAAACTTGTGGTGTTTGTGCCCCGCGGTTACGAGGAAGCAGTGGCCGCGGCTTTGTTCGAGGGCGGGGCCGGGCATATCGGCGACTACGACCAGTGTTCGTTCCGCACCCTCGGCCGCGGTACCTTTCGGCCCGGTGCGCAGAGTGACCCGTTTATCGGCAGTGCTGGGGGTGCGCGCGAAACCGTGCGTGAAATGCGCCTGGAAACGGTGGTGCCCCGTGAATATCTGCAACGCGCCATCCAGCGCATGATTAAAGCCCATCCCTATGAAGAGGTCGCCTACGATCTGATCGCCCTGCACAATCGTCGTATCGACATCGGGCTGGGCCGTCTGGGTCGTCTGGATCAGCCGCTTGCACTGGATGCGTTTGCCGAGCAGGTTCGCGTGGCGCTTAGCTGTCAAGCCTTGCGGGTGGTGGGCGACGGTGCGCGCCAGGTAAGCAAGGTGGCCGTTTGTTCTGGCAGCGGGGCTTCTCTCATCGGCGAGGCGGCGCGCCAGGGGGTGGACGTACTGGTCACCGGGGACGTCAAATATCACGAGGCGCAAAGTGCCCTGACTCAGGGGCTCGCGCTGATTGATGCAGGGCATTTTCCCACTGAGCGGATTGTGGTGCCGCGTCTCGCCGATTGTTTGCGGGAGCGACTCGATGAACGCGGGTGGACAACTGAGGTAATGCAGGCAAAGGGGGAAATCGATCCGTTTCGGATGCTGTGATTTCCCCCTTTGCTTTCTGCCAAATTTATCGGTGATGTCGCGGATCATCTGGAGCACCGCGGTATCGCTCAACCCAAGACCACGGGAAGGACAGGAATGGAAGCTACGGACGTTCAGGAACAGATGCGGTTGCTCAAGCAGCTTCAGGACATTGATTCAGTGGTTGCAAGTATCAGCCATGATCGGCAGCAGATGCAGCAGGAGCTTGGCACTCTTGACGCGGAGGTTGAGCGGATTGGCGCCATGGTTTCCGGTTTGCAGGAGAATCTGGAAGGTCTGCGGGCCGAACGTCGGGAACTGGAGCAGGCTCTGAGTCAGGAGCGCGATAACGTCGTGCGGGCGGAAAGTCGCCTGCCCTCCATTAAAACCCAGAAAGAATATGTCGCGGTTCTCAAAGAGGTCGATACGGCCAAGAAAATGAATCGGGACATCGAAGAGCGCATCAAGGGCAAGGATGAGGAAATCGGCGCTCTTGACCAGGAGAAACAGGAAAAAGATCGAGACCTCGCCGGACAGGAAGAACAAGTGGCTGCGCGGCGCCGTGAAATCGAGACGAGCCTGGCCGAGATGGACAATACTCTGGCGACCAGCGAGAAAGAGCGCAGCGAGTTTCTCGCGCAAATCCCCTTGACGACGCGCAAGCGCTATCAGCTCCTGATGAAGCGGCGCGGCGGCACGGCCGTGGTCGAGGCGCGCCAGGGAGCCTGCCAGGGTTGCAACATGCAACTGCCGCCCCAGGTGTACAACAGCTTGTTTCGTCAGGAAGAAGTCATGACCTGCCCGCATTGCAATCGCCTGATATTTCTCGCCGGCGAATAAGCACGCGCCGCTGCGGCAGGAAAAGTTTTTTTGAGGATGGTCGGAGAAGGACAGGTGGTCGCCGGCTCGTCATCAGGACGAGCGGGAGGAAAGTCCGGGCTCCGCAGGACAGGATGGTTCCTAACGGGAACCGGGGGCAACCCCAGGGAAAGTGCCACAGAGAGTAGACCGCCCGCCGAAGTCTTTGACGAAGGCGGGTAAGGGTGAAAGGGTGAGGTAAGAGCTCACCAGTGCCGATGGCGACATCGGCAGCTCGGTAAACCCCATCCGGAGCAAGGCCGAATAGAGGAGCGTTTGAGGGCGGTCCGTCCGAGGCTCCCGGGTCAGGCTGCTTGAGACCGTCGGCAACGGCGGTCCTAGAGGAATGATCATCACCCCGCGGGGGGTAACCGCCGCGAGGAACAGAACCCGGCTTATGGCCTTCTTCGGCCATCCTTTTACCTGGATCTCACGGATCCAGGTTTTAATGACAGATGTGGCGCGGATGCGTAGAGCTTCTTGGAGAATTGATCATGGAATTGCGATTCAACCGCAGCAACGGCCCCATTGACGATCTGATCGATGAACTCATGGCCAGGGTTGACGTCCATCACCCCCCGCTGGTGCGCGAGATGATTCTGAGTGCGCTCAAAGCCGGCCAGGACATCGATTACCCCGCGGATCTCAAGCTCATGCGCACCACCATGAAGGAGATGCGCTACACGACCAAGATTTTCGCACCCTATCGCCAGCGGCGCAAAGTGACCATTTTCGGCTCGGCGCGCACTGAGGCGTCCGACCCCATCTACCAGAAGTGCGTGACTTTCTCTCGAATGCTGGCCGAGCGCGGCTACATGGCCATCACCGGCGGCGGCGGCGGTATCATGCAGGCCGGCAACGAAGGCGCCGGTGCGAATAATTCTTTCGCGGTCAATATCCGTCTGCCCTTCGAGCAGGAAACCAACCCTGTCATGTCCCAGGACGACAAAGTCCTGACCTACAAATATTTCTTCAATCGCAAGGTGGCCTTTCTCAAAGAGGCCCATGCCGTTGCCCTGTTTCCCGGCGGTTTCGGCACCCTCGATGAGGCCATGGAGACGCTGACGCTGATCCAGACCGGCAAAAATCCGCCCATCCCCCTGGTGCTCATCGATGACGACGAAGGGGGTTACTGGGAGATCTGGTTTGATTTCATGAAGAAGACCCTCCTCAAAAAAGGGCTCATCAGTGGGGAGGATTTTGGTCTGTTTACCATCACCCGCGATCCCCAGGAGGCGGTGGCGTTGATCGATGAGTTTTATCAGGTCTACCATTCGAGCCGCTTCGTCGGGGAAACTCTGGTCATCCGCCTGAACAGGCCGATTTTGCCCGAGCAGGTTGAAATTCTCGAGAACGAGTTTCGCCAAATCCTGGTTGAAGGTACGCACATCACACAGGACGGCGCCTTTCCCGTGGAGCGCGACCAGCCCGATCTGCTGGATCTTCCGCGCCTGATTCTGAAATTCAACCGGCGCAATTTCGGCCTGCTCATGGCCTTCATCCGTCGCATCAACAGTTTCTGATTCACCCGGCCGCCCCGTGCTTGGGGCGGCCCCCCCCCTTTTTTTGCTTTCTCCCTTTTGCCCGCTCGCTTGACAGTCCTTACTCTTTTGCTAACTTTACCCAATCGGTCGCGTATACGGTGTCTTTGCCGTTCCCGCTCGGAAAACCTGTGTTTTTGGGCCGGTGTCGGTGGGAACTCAGGGTGGACTCTCAAGGAGGATGGAGACGATGAAAAAAGTTCTGATTGCGCTGCTTTGCCTGTCGCTGCTGGTCGGCTGCGAGAAGAAGCAGGATGGGGATGAAACCGCGGAAACCACAAGGCCGGGCGCCATGCGCTTTGTCACGATTGGCACCGGCGGCGTGACCGGCGTCTACTATCCCGTAGGCGGGGCCATCAGCCGGCTGATCAACGAGCGGCGTGCCGAGTTCAATCTGCGCACCACGGTGGAGTCCACGGGTGGCTCGGTGTTCAATGTCAACGCCCTGATGAACGGTGATATCGAACTGGGCGTGGTGCAGTCCGACCTCCAGCACCAGGCCTATCGCGGCCAGGGTGAGTGGGAAGGGCGGCCCCAGGAAAAACTGCGCTCCATGTTCGCTCTGCATCCCGAGGCAGTCACCATTCTCTCTGCCGAGGCGTCCAACATCCACCGCGTCGCCGATCTGGCCGGCAAAACTGTCAACATCGGTGCGCCCGGCACCGGTCAGCGGGTCAACGCCCTGGATCTGTTCGCCGCCGCCGGCCTGGACCCCTCACGCGATCTGCGCGCCGAGGGCATTCGCCCCGCCGAATCGGCGAGCATGCTGCAGGATGGGCGCATCGATGCATTTTTCTATACCGTCGGTCACCCCAACGGTTCGGTGCAGGAGGCGGTGGCCGGTGCGCGCAAGGTACGCTTCGTGCCCGTCGACGCCGAGCTGATCGAAAAGCTGGTTGCCGAGCAGCCCTACTATGCTCCGGCGCAAATCCCCATCGCGCCCTATCCCGGCGTCGTGAACACCGAACCCGTCCCAACTTTTGGCGTCAAGGCAACCATCTGCACCTCGGCCGATGTGCCCGAGGATGTCATCTACACCATCACCCGCGTGGTGTTTGAGAACCTTGATGCCCTTAAGGATCTGCATCCCGCCCTGGCGGTTCTGACGCCGCAGAATATGCTCGAGGGTCTGTCCGCGCCCCTGCATCCGGGTGCCGAGCGTTACTTTAAGGAAAAAGGTCTGCTCTAAGCTTTGAGCCCGAATCGGGGGCGTCGCTTGGCGCCCCCGGCTTTTCATCGGTTGCGGGCTGCTGTTTGCGGAGGGTCATTGATGGCCAAGGATGCTGGGACACCGAGCGGCGAAGGCGCCAAAGCCGCGCAGCGGATCAAGGAAGAGGAGGAACTCGGTCTGCGACGTCCCCAGGGCTGGCAGCTCTATCTGGTGCCGCTCATCGCCCTGTGTTGGTCTTTGTTTCAGCTCTCCATCGCCAGCTGGCTGCTCCTCGATACCACCTACATTCGCGCCATTCACCTGGCCTTTGCCCTGGTCATCGTTTTTCTCTCCTATCCCACCCTCAAGGGCAATGTGCGTCTGCCCGGCCTGAGCTGGCTCGGGGAAAAGCACAAAATCCCCATTCCCGACATGATTCTGGCGCTACTTGCCGCCTTGGCCGCTTTGTATATCGTGCTGGATTACGAAGGTATCGCCGGTCGCGTGGGGCGCCCCAGCACCCTGGACATGACGGTGGGGATCTTTCTGGTGGTGGTGCTGCTTGACGCCGCGCGCCGGGTGATCGGCCCGGCGTTGCCCTTCATTGCCGGAGTTTTTACCATCTACGCCTTCTTCGGCCCGTATATGCCGGATTTCGTGGCGTTCAAGGGGGTGAGCCTGGCACGCTATGTCAGTCAGATATCTCTGACGACGGAGGGCATTTTCGGCATTCCCCTGGGGGTGTCGGCGCGTATCGTATTTCTCTTCGTGCTCTTCGGCGCGCTGCTCGACAAGGCGGGCGCCGGCAAATTCTTCATCGATCTGGCCATGAGCCTGCTCGGGCGCTACAAGGGCGGTCCGGCCAAGGCGGCGGTTCTGGCCAGCGGCATGACGGGCATGGTGTCGGGTTCCTCCATCGCCAACGTGGTGACCACGGGCACCTTCACCATTCCGCTGATGAAAAAAGTCGGCTATCCGGCGAAGAAGGCAGCCGCCATCGAGGTGGCGGTGTCCACCAACGGCCAGCTCATGCCGCCCATCATGGGCGCGGCGGCCTTCATCATCGCCGAGTACGTCAACATCACTTATCTCGAAGTGGTCAAGGCGGCGGCCATTCCCGCCTTCGCCAGCTACTTCGCCCTGTTTTTCCTCACCCATCTGGAAGCGTCGAAATTGGGTATGCGCGGCCTGACCAAGGCCGAAATGCCGGTGTTCTTCAATATTTTACGCAGCGGCTTTTATTTTCTGGTGCCGATTCTGGTGCTGCTTTATGAGCTGATCATTCCCCGGCATTCCCCCGACCTGGCCGCCTTTCGGGCCATTCTGGTGTTGGCGGTGATCATGCTGTTTCAGCATGCGGTCAAAGCGGCCATCTGGGGCGGCAGTCCGCTGCATGGCATCAAGCAGGGGGCCTTCGATATTCTTAACGGGCTTATATCCGGGGGGCGCAACATGGTGGCGGTGGCAGTGGCCACGGCGGCTGCGGGCATTATTGTCGGGGTGGTGACCCTGGGGCTGGGCGGGCTGATCACCGACGTCATCAACGCCCTGAGTCGCGGCAACCTCTATCTCATGCTGCTTATCACCGCCATGGCCAGCCTGATTCTGGGCATGGGGCTGCCCACCACCGCCAATTACATCGTCATGGCGACGCTCACCGCGCCCGCGCTGGTGACCATCGCCGGCTGGCAGGGCTTTGAGGTGCCGCTCATCGCCGCCCACCTGTTCGTGTTCTATTTCGGCATACTGGCCGACGACACGCCGCCGGTGGGTCTGGCGGCCTATGCGGCCAGCGCCATCGCTCGCTCCGAGCCTATTGCCACGGGCTTTCAGGCCTTTTCCTACGACATCCGCACGGCGGTGCTGCCCTTTATGTTCATTTTCAATACGGATATGCTGCTGATCGGGGTGGAGGGCTATTTTCTGCCCTTTTACATCTTCTTCATGACCTGCGTGGGCACCTTCGCCTTTGTCTCGGCGACGCAAAGATGGTTTGTCGTGCGCACGCGCTGGTATGAGATCATTCTGCTGCTGGGAGTCGCACTCATCATGTTTCGTCCCGGCTTTTTCGCGGGCTTTGTCGGTGTCGAAAATCACTACCTCAGCTACCTGGTCGGCCTGGCGCTGTATGCGGGCATCTTCGCCCTGCAGACATGGCGTGCCCGTAGGCAACCGGCTGCGGCCTGAGATGGAGGAAATCCGTCATGCTGCCTGGTTATCGCACCATCCTCTATGCCAGCGATCTCTCGCCCAACGCCGCTCATGCGTTTCGTCACGCGGCGGCGCTGGCGCGCAGCTTTGACGCGCGGATCTGCATCCTGCATGTGTTGCCCGAGGTTGAGTCGGCGGTGCTCAATTACGTGGCGACGGTCATGGGTGAGGATCGCCTGGCCGATCTGGAGTTAGGTCACAAAGACGATGTGCGCACCGAGATTGAGGCGCGCATCGAGGCCTTCGCCCGCGAGGAGCTTGGCGATCATCCTGAGGACAAGGCGCGTATCGACGAGATCCGCGTGCGTCACGGCAATCCCGTAGCGCGCATTCTTACCGAAGCCGATGAGATCAACGCCGACCTCATCGTGCTCGGCAGCCACGGCAAGGGGCGCCTGCACTACACCTTCCTCGGTAGCGTCGCGGAAAAAGTTCTGCATCGCGCCAAGCGCCCGGTGCTGGTGGTGCCGCTGGATTAACCCTCTTTTTTTGTCTTTGCTAAGGCAAAAATCTGCCTGAATCGCTTTTGGCACCCAGTTTGAATCGCGCCATGAGTTCGCGCAGTCTGTGCGATTGACCGGCCAACTGCTCGGCGGCCGCCGCGCTCTGTTCGGCATTGGCGGTGTTCTGTTGCGTCACCTGATCGACCTGACCCAGCCCGAGGTTGACCTGGGCGATGCCCTCGGCCTGTTCGCGCGTGCCTGAAGCGATTTCGCTGACCATGCTGGTGATATTTTTGATGCCGCCGACAATGGCGGAGAAGGATTCCTCGGTGCTGCGCGCGATTTCGGCACCCGCCTCGGCCTTAGCGACGGCGTCGGCGATGAGATTGGATGTTTCCTGCGCTGCTTTGGAGCAGCGCCCGGCAAGGGTGCGAACTTCTTCGGCCACCACGGCGAAGCCGCGTCCGTGCTGACCGGCGCGCGCTGCCTCCACCGCCGCATTGAGCGCCAGGAGATTGGTCTGGAAGGCGATCTCGTCGATGGTTTTGATGATTCTTTCGATATTGTGACCCGCCTGATTGATATTGACCATAGCCTGGCTCATTTCCCCCATGCGCCTCTGCCCTTGACCTGCGGATTCCTGAATTCCGCGAATCAGGTCATTGGCCCCGGAAGCATGTTCAGCCCCCTGGCGCGTCTGTCCGGCGATTTCGTTCATGGATGCCGAAATTTCCTCCAGCGATGCCGCCTGATCCGTCGCCCCCTTGGAGAGATGTTGGCTGGAAGCGGCCACCTGCCCGGCCCCCGACGCGATCTGGTCGGCGGATTGATGAATCTGTGAGATCGTGCCGCGCAGATCCTCGGAAAGTTTCTGTAAAGCGCCGCGCACGATATCGTCCTGGTCCCGTGGCTGTACGCTGCGCGTCAGGTCGCCTTCGGCAAGGCGCGCGAGAGTATCTACGACCTCATTGCGCAAACTGTCCGCCAATGCGTCCATGGCGCGGGCGGTGTCGCCGATCTCGTCCTGGCGCTTCATGTTGAGCCGCTGCACCAGGCGGCCTTCGGCCAGTGCCTGCATCATTTCGCGCAGGCGCAAGACCGGGATTTTCACCAACCGGCCCAGCAGCACATAAATGCAAACCAGTGCCGTAAGCAGTCCCCCTATGCCCGTGGCCAGCCCCGTGCGAATGCTGCCGGTGGCCGCCTGATCGGCAGTCGCGGCCATCAGTGCGGCGGCTTTATGAATGTCCTGCATACTGTAGCGCAGGTACAGCACTCCGGATAAATCATTGAGTTTTGCATCAAAGTGACAACGCAGGCAGTCGGCGCTGAGATAGTGACTGCGGGCGAGAAAAAGCGAGTCCCCCTGTTCTTTCTGCAGCAATTCGTATCCGGAAGCGACGGCTTCGGCAAAGTCTTCGGGACTTAAGGATCTCTGCAGGTTTTCAGGGCGGTTGGTGTAAACAATGAGGCCCTGGGGGTCGGTCAAGCCGATCTCCTCGACGCCGCTAATCGCGCCGAGATCCTGAATCAGCTCGCGAAAAATATCCATTTCGCCGCGTTCGATGGATCCGGCCGCTCCGGTCTCAAAGCTGTCGAAGACGTTGCGGGCCCGGTCCCGGCCTGCTTTGTTCAGGGCGCCAAGGGCCTGATCCGAGATGGTTTGCTGCAGGTTTCGCATTTGCGCGCCGCCAACGAATGTGCTTGCGCCGAAAGCGATCACCAGCACCAGGGCCAGAAGTCCGCCCACCCTCCACTGAATGTTTATGCGCATGGTTCAATCTCCCGAAAGCAGTCCGGCGTCAAAAAAGATTGTCCTCGTTGAGACGGAAAAAGGGGAATTGGGGGTCGAGGGCGAATTCCGGGCGCGCGCACCCGATGCAGTTGCTGCGTCCGCGAATGCACCAGTTCACCCCGCCGTTCCAGCCGCGCAGCGAGCAGTCCGCCTGGGTGATGACACCCTGACAGCCCATTTTGAAAAGACAGCCGTCCTCGCCCAGGTTTTCGGCGAAATGCTTTTTCTGGTACAGGGCGAAGAGCGGACATTGCTCATGCAGAAGATGGCCGTAAAAATGCGTAGGTCGCTGCAGGGCGTCCAATTCCGGCAGGCCGACCTTGAGCACCTGCATCAGCGTACCGACGATCCAGGCAGGATGTGCGGGGCAGCCCGGCAGGTTGATCAGGGGGCGGCTCAAGCCGGCTTTGTTCAGCGCGATACTTACCCCGGTGGCGCCGGTGAGATTGGGCGGAGCGGCGGGCACGCCACCGTAGGCCGAGCAGGTGCCGGTGCAGACGATGGCTTGAGCAGAACGCGCCGCGCGCACCAATTGGTCGGCGAAATTTTCGTCAGCGAATTTGCAGGCCTCTTTGATGCCGAGAGGAACCGCGCCTTCGACCACGAGAATATAGCCGCCCTTGGCGATGGCTTTTTCCACCGCAGCCACCGCCGAAGGTCCGGTGGCTGCCGAAAGAGTCTGGTGAAAATACAAGGAAAGGTAGCGCGTGAGGAGATCCGCCGGGCCCGGACTTTCCGAATTCAGCAGGCTCACCGAACATCCGGAACACGACAGGCCCTGCAACCAGAGAATGGGCGCGCGCCCGTAGGCCATCTCCTCCAGAGCATCGGCCATTTTGGGCAACAAGGTGGGTTCCAGACCCATGGCGGCCACCAACAGACCGGCGTCCTTGAGAAAGGTTCTGCGCGTGATCTTCATGACAAGAGTCCTTCCGGGTTTAATGCACCGCGCAGGCGATGCAGGGATCAAACGCGCGCACCACCCGCGCCACCTCCAGGCCTTGGTACGCCTCGTTCACCGGGGTGCCGACCAGGGCGCTCTCCACCGGCCCCGGATTCTGCTCGGCGTCGCGGGGTGAAAAATTCCAGGTGCTGGGGACTACGCACTGGTAACTGCCGATGCGCCCTGCTTTCAGGGTGATCCAATGGCCCAGGGCGCCGCGCGGTGCCTCGACCAGTCCGACGCCCGAGCCCGCGTCGCGGTTTTTGTACGGCACGATGGCCGGGGCGCCTGGTTGCATCGCGTCCAGCCACTGCTCCATGCGCGCGGCGAGGAGCTGGGCTTCCAGGGCCCTGGCCGCGTGACGTCCCAGGGTGCTGGGCAACTGCTCTTCGCGCAGCCCCGTCTCGCGAAGGAGTGCGGAGAGGCTTTGGCTGATGGAGCGCTCGCCGGCAGCGGCGGCAACCACCAGGCGCGCCAGGGGGCCGACTTCGTAACTCAGGCCGTTGTAGCGCGGCGCTTTGAGCCAGGAATAGGCGCGGGGTTTGTCGGGTTGGGGAATAGGGGCGGCGGCGTCCTTGGGATGGCTTTTATGATTGCCGCGATAAAAACCGCTGGTGGTGTCTTCGTGAATAAGCGCGAGGTTCAGTGGCTCGTGCCCCTTGCCGTTGACCGTTCCGGCGGGCATCCAGGTGCTGGCGCCTTCATCGAAGACGCCGTAGGAGAGAAAGCGTGCCGGCCCCCGCCCGATGTCGGCGTAGCTTGGGTAAAGACGCGCAGCCTGTAGAACGTCGGGGATGTAGCAGCGTTCAATAAAACGTCGCACACGGCGCAGGCGCGCGCGGAAATCCTCCAGCACGGCCGCGTCCGCAACGCAGGTGACGCCTCCCGGCACCAGAGTTGCGGCGTGCGGCATTTTCCCGCCGAGCAGCGCGGCCATGCGGTGGGCTTCCTGGCGAATCTCCAGCGCTTCGACATAGTTGGCCAGAGCACCGAGGTTCCACTGCGGGTCTGCGGCGTAGTCGCCGGGAAGTTTCGGCAGAAACGGGGCTACCGGCAGAACTCGGTTGGTCCTGATTTCGCTTTCCGCCCAGTTTTTCAGATCCACAAGCACCGGATCGCGTCCCGTGTAGCCGAGCAGAGCCTCCACCTTGACGAAATCCAGGGCGCTGAGGTGGTAAAAGTGCAGAATGTGGCTTTGCAGGTAATTGGCGCCGAGAATCAGGTTGCGCAGGTAAAGGCCGTTGGCAGGTACCCTCAGACCGCAGGCAGACTCGATGGCTTTGCAGGAGGAAATGGCATGGCTGATGGGGCACACCCCGCAAATGCGCTGGGTTATGACCGGCGCATCCAAGGGGTCGCGGCCTTGCAGGAGCGCTTCAAAGCCGCGAAACATTTCGCCCTTACTCCAGGCCTCGGCCACCTGACCGCCGGCAATACGTGTTTCGATACGCAGATGTCCTTCAATGCGGGTGAGGGGATCGAGAACGATTTTGGCCAATGGACCCTCCTGTTTACAGGGTATGAATGATGGGTTGGCAGCTGAGTGATGGAATCTTGACGCGGAGCGGCGAATAAAAAAGTTTACAGATATCCGTTCGCATCCCCTCTGATTCTGCCGGTTTGCGCCGACACGATTCCGTATACAAAGCAAGGGTGGCGCCAATGGTTTGAAATCTTTAAAATAAGTTTTTTTGTATTTTTAAAATTGGTTGATATTTAAGCCGAAACGGGTGGAATTTTTTTTATGCAGTTCGCAGCACCTTGCCGGTGTTTTTTCGAATTTTGTCAAAACACTGTTGCTTCTCTGTCAAATAACCGTATTCCGGTTATTGCCGGCCGAGGAGGGGTGGCGACGCTGTTCCTTTCTTGACTTTGTTTCGTCGCCTCCCCTAACATGTTCGTCTAAGCTTTCAAGTCGCCATCGCTTTTTCAGTGAGACCCATGTACAACGATTATTTCGGACTGCACGAACCTCCCTTCTCCATCGCGCCCGATCCCCGCTATCTGTTCATGAGTGAACATCACCGCGAAGCGCTGGCGCATCTGCTCTACGGCTTGCGCGGCGAGGGTGGTTTCGTGCTGCTCACCGGTGAGGTCGGCACGGGCAAGACCACGGTGTGTCGCTGTTTGCTCGAACAACTGCCCGACGACTGCGAGGTGGCCTTTGTGCTCAATCCCAAGGTCACCAGCCGCGAACTGCTGGCGACCATCTGTGATGAACTGGGCATCGGTTATCCTGAGGGCAATCAGAGCGTCAAGGTCTTTGTCGACCGCATCAACGCCTATCTTTTGGAGGCCCATGCCGCCGGCCGGCGTACGGTGGTGATCATTGATGAGGCGCAGAATCTGGGCGCCTCGGTTTTGGAGCAACTGCGCTTGCTCACCAATCTGGAAACCAATCGGGAAAAACTGCTGCAGATCATCCTCCTCGGCCAGCCCGAATTTCGCGATATGCTGGCGCGCCCGGAACTGCGCCAATTTTCGCAGCGCATTACCGCGCGCTATCATCTGCGCCCCCTGGCGCGCGACGAGATGAATTCCTATGTCTACCATCGGCTTCAGGTCGCCGGTCTGTCCCGCGCCGCCGGTGAGGATCTGTTTCCGCGCGCCGTGCTGCGGCGCCTGTACCGACTGAGCGGCGGGGTGCCGCGTCTGGTCAATCTGTTGTGCGATCGTGCCCTGCTCGGCGTCTTTGCAGGGGAGCAGCGGCGCGTTTCACCCGCCATCCTGCGCCAAGCCGCCCAGGAGGTTTTCGGCGAGGCCCCGGTTGCGCGCCCTGGCCTGCGTTGGGCTGGGGTCGCGGCGACCTTGGCACTGGTGGTCCTCATGGGTATCGCGGCGGGTTATTTCTTTCGTGACCCCGCCAGTGAGAGCGTGCGTGCTCTTGCTTCGCAGATTTCTTCCACAGCGGTCGTGGATGAGCCTGCGCACGGCACCGAGAGCAATCTTGAGGCCGCCGACGATCTGTCCTGGCCGGCGGCAGTGTCTCGCGAAGAAGGCGAGGGGCTGGCGCTGCAAGGATTGTTGGAATTATGGGATTTCACTCAGCCTTTGCCCGCCGGAGTCGATATCTGCGATTTCGTTAACGGCCTGGGGTTGCAATGCCTGCGGGATCGCGGCAGCTTGCGCACTCTTGAGATGCTCGACCGTCCGGCACTGCTGACCTTGCACGATGGCGAGGGACCCTATTCCGTCGCGTTGGTCGCTCTGGAGGGTAGCACTGCGGCAATTTTGGTGGGCGGCGAGATGCGCCAGGTTCGAAGCAGCGAGATCGAGGCGCGCTGGCTTGGCGAATTTACTCTGTTGTTCCGCGAACCGCCGGGGTATTCTGGCAATTTGCGCCCGGGAGCGCGCGACCCCTTCGTTCTGTGGCTTTCTCAGCGTCTCGCCGAGGTCGACGGGCGACCCGGGGAGCCGCGCACCAGAGCTGATTACGATGCGCAACTGGTGCAGGAGGTGCGCCGCTTCCAGCTTTCGCGGGGGTTGCAACCCGACGGCATTGTCGGCAGCAAGACCCTGATTCAGCTCGGTAATGCCCTGGGCAGTGCCGAACCGCGCCTGCGCGCGGCCGGGAGTTGACAGCTCATGTCTTTCATTCTTGACGCCTTGCGCAAATCCGACAAGAACCGCCCCGCGGGGATGGCTCCCGATTTGCGGACCGAACACTTTGCGCCGTCCGTGCGCTCGCGGCGCAAGGCCTCACCGTTATTGCTGGTATTGAGCGTCGCTTTGCTGCTCAATGCCGCCTTGCTGATCTGGTGGCTGCGGCCCTGGCAACCTGTCGTTGAGGATCTGCAAGTCGCCGTGCCGGCCACCGAAACCGCTGCGCCTGCCGAGATCTCGGGGACTTTGGCCGAGGTGCCGCCAAGCCTTGTGCCGCCGCAGATCGCTGTCGTACCCTCACCTCAGGCCGTGCCGGAGTCGCCGCCTGTCGCGACCCCGGCGCCGTCCGCCGAGCTCGTGGCAGTTGCACCCATGCCGGTTGATTCGCTGCCCGAACTCACGCCGCGGCAATCGCCGGTGTCGCCGGACCGCGCGCCCAAGCTTGAAGATCTGTCCGCCTCTCTGCGGTCCGGCTTGCCGGATTTCACTTTTTCCCTGCACTATTACACCGCAGATCCAGCGCAGCGCCTGGTGCGCCTCAACGGTCTCATCCTGCGCGAGGGACAAGCCCTAAGCGAGGGGCTAGTGCTGGAAGAGATCACATCGGACGGTGCGGTTTTTGGCTACCAGGGTCTGCTTTTCACCGTCAAGCGTTACTGATCTCCCCCGGCCAAACCAAGTGGCCATTTCCCAGGAATTTTTCCCATGCCTCAGGTCCGTCACCGCTTTTCTCCCGCACAGCGCCGCATTGCCGTGGCTTTACCGCTGTTGTTGATGCTGGCAATTTTCGGTCTTTCTTCCATATCCTTTGACCTCGCCGCGCCGGAAAAGAGCGCCTTGGGCTGGATGCCACCGACCTTGCAGAACTTTCTGCATATCCCCCTGTACGGCTTATTGGCCTTTCTGTGGTTCGGCGCCCTGGCGGCACTGGGAGTGGCCGGACGCAAGCGGCTCATGCTGGCGGCGTTCATCGCATTCACCTACGGTATTCTCGACGAATGGCATCAAACCACCGTACCCGGCAGGTTTGGTTCGTGGACCGATGTTGCCCTCAATTCCGTGGGGATTTTTCTGGCCCTGCTGTTCTGTGTCTGGTTCCAGCGCCGTTTCTGGCGAACATGAAATTTTTCCGGAGGTAATGCCGCCATGATTTTTATTTTTGCCCACCCCCCGCAGCTCCCTTCCATCAAGGGGCTGTTGACTGAATGCGATCTGTATGCCGAAGATCTCGATGCCGCCAAAGTCAATCATCTGCTGCTTTGCCGCACCGAGGGACAGTTGGCGGGTGTCGTCGGCATGGAAGTGTTCGGCGAAACCGGGTTGCTGCGATCCCTGGCGGTGGCGCCCGCATTTCGCGAACGCGGCATTGGCTCTTTGTTGCTGGTGCGCATCGAGCGGTTTGCCGCTCTGCAGGGGGCACGCAGTTTTTATTTGGCCACGGAAAAAGCCGCGGATTTTTTTGCGGCGCGGGGTTATACGCATCTGCCCACGGCCGAGGTGCCCGAGAGCGTGCGCGCAGCTCCCTTGTTCACCGAGCTTGCAGCGCGTGGCGCAAGCGCCATGGTTAAGCCGCTTGCCGCGCGCAAGGTCCCCGCGGCGCGGCGCGCAGCCGGCCCGATGTGAGCCTTTGCGGCGCTGCGTCGGCGCAAACTGGTTGTCAGGTGGTAAACTAATACCAAAAGAGTTTCGGAGTTTTTTACCGAAATCTTCCTGAGACAGGAGTCGCATCCATGAAAAGAATGCTCGTGATCCTTTTGACGGCGGTTCTCGCTGTGTCCGGCTGCGCCACCGGTTCGGGTCCCAAGGAAACCGGCGGCACGCTTATCGGCGCCGCCGGTGGCGGCCTGCTCGGCGCGCAAGTCGGTAAAGGGCGCGGACAGTTGGTCGCCGTCGCCGTCGGTACCCTCGCCGGTGCTCTGATCGGCCAGGAAGTCGGCCGCACCCTCGATCGGGCGGATCGCATGTGGATGGAGCGTAGCGCCCAACAGGCTCTGGAATACAACCGCAGTCACCAGGCCAGCACCTGGCACAACCCCGACAGCGGAAACTCCGGTTCCTTTACACCCGTGCGTACCTACCAGGCTGCCCAGGGGCAGCATTGCCGGGAATACGCCCAGACAGTCACCATCGGTGGCCAGCCCCAGCAGGCTTATGGCACCGCCTGCCGGCAACCTGACGGCAGCTGGATGATCGTGCGCTGATCCCCGGATCTCCTGTGGCAAACGGGCGGTCGTGGGTGAGCGTTTGCGCCCTGCGGGAGGGGTGCTATACTTGCCCTTGTGCTTTTTGCATAAATCTCCAATATTGCTTCCTTCTTCCTCTCATAGGCAGCTTTTGAATTATGTCTTTTCTGCATAATCTCGACCCTCGCTGGATCGAAAATCTCTACCATCGCTGGCGGCACAATGCGCAAGATGTGGGCGCGGACTGGCAGGCTTTCTTCGCCGGGTTCGACCTCGGCGAGACAGGTGGCGCGGCGGCTTCCACCTGCCTCGATCCGGCCTTCGCCCTCAAGCAGTCGGGGGTGCAGTCCCTCATCTACCGCTACCGCGATCTCGGCCATCTGCTGGCCTGCACCGATCCCCTCAATCCCTGCCCGATCAGCCATCCTTTGCTGGATCTCCACAATTTCGGACTGTCCGACGACGATCTGGACAAGGTGTTTCACACTCGGCGCTTTATTAAGCCCCAGGCAAGCTTGCGCGAAATTCTGGAGCTCATGCGCGAAACCTATTGCCACTCTGTCGGCGTCGAGTTCATGCACATCCAGAACCCCGATGAACGCCAGTGGCTCAAGGAGCGCATGGAGAGCACGCGTAATCGACCGGATTTCTCCGCGCAGGAAAAACGGGAGATTCTCGAAAAGCTCCAGCAGGCCGGACTTTTTGAGGAGTTTCTGCACCGCAAATTTCTTGGCCAGAAGCGTTTTTCCCTGGAAGGGGGAGAAACCCTGATACCGCTGCTGCACGCCATAGTGACGGCTGCCAATCGCCTGGACATCAAGGACCTGGTGCTGGGGATGACTCATCGCGGTCGCCTCAACGTGCTGGCCAACATTTTCTGCAAGCCTCTGGAAACCATCTTTGCCGAGTTCCAGGACAATCTCGAGTACGCCTTCGTGGGCGAGGGCGACGTCAAATACCACAAGGGCTTTTCGTGCGACATCGCACCCCTGGGACAAAGCGAGCTGCATCTTTCCCTGGCGTCCAATCCCAGCCACCTGGAAGCCGTTGATCCGGTCGTTGAAGGCAAGAGCCGCGCCCGCCAGGACTATTACGGGCGCCGCGGTGACGCGGTCCTGCCGGTCCTGATCCACGGCGACGCGGCTTTTGCAGGGCAGGGGATCGTCGCCGAAACCCTAAACCTCTCGCAACTGCAAGGGTACGCGACGGGCGGCACCCTGCACATTGTGATCAACAATCAGATCGGCTTCACCACTCTGGCGCCCGAGGCACGCTCGACCTGCTACGCCACGGATGTGGCGAAGATGCTCCAGATTCCGGTATTCCACGTTCACGGCGAGGACCCCGAGGCTGCGGTTTATGCCGCCCATCTGGCCTTTGAATACCGCAATCGTTTTGCCAAGGATGTGGTGGTCGAACTCATCTGCTACCGCCGCCAGGGGCATAACGAGGGCGACGAGCCGTCTTTCACCCAGCCGCTTATGTACGAAAAGATCAAGGAGCGTCCGCCCATACACGAACTCTACGCCCAGCACCTGGTGGATGAAGGCGTTTTCTCCAGCGACGATGTCGAGGCCCTGGCCGAGGGGATCGTAGAGCGGTTGGAAAAGGCTCTGGAAGGCCGTCAGGCGAAACCGGACGGTGGATTTCACGGTAAATGGAAAGACATTCAGCGCGCTTACGAACCTGCGGATGCTGTGGTGACGGCCGTCGACGCCGAGCGACTTCGCCGGTTATCTGAAGAGTTGATCCAGATACCCAAGGGTTTTGCCCTGCACCCCAAAATTGAAAAATTTATACAGCGCCGTTATGAAGCGGTCATGCAGGGTGAGGACATCGACTGGGCCAATGCCGAAGCCCTGGCCTTTGCCACCTTGTTGGCCGAGGGGCATACAGTGCGCCTTTCCGGACAGGATTCACGGCGCGGCACCTTCAGTCAGCGTCACGCCGCCGTGTTCAACATGGAGAGCGGCGAAGCCTTTATTCCCCTGGAAAAAGTCGCTGCCGAGGGCGCGGTTTTTCAATGCTACAACAGCATGCTCTCCGAAGCGGCGGTACTGGGTTTCGAGTATGGCTATGCCATCGAATCTCCCTATGGCCTGGTCATCTGGGAAGCCCAGTTCGGCGATTTTGTCAACGGCGCCCAGGTGATCATCGACCAGTTCATCGTCTCCAGCGGCAGCAAATGGGATCGCATGTGCGGCCTGGTCATGTTTCTGCCTCACGGCTACGAAGGCCAGGGGTCGGAGCATTCCAGCGCGCGCATCGAGCGTTTTCTGCAGTTGTGCGCCAACGACAACATCCAGGTTTGTTACCCGTCTACGCCGGCGCAGTTCTTTCACCTGCTGCGTCGCCAGCTCAAGCAACCCTTCCGCCGCCCCCTGGTGGTTTTCACGCCCAAGAGTCTGTTGCGCCACCCCGCCTGCCGCTCGAATCTGGACGCATTGAGCAGCGGCCGTTTCTTCGAGGTGCTTGCTGATCAATCCATCGATGCGGCGCAGGCCAAAAAGGTTCTGCTCTGCAGCGGCAAGATCTATTTCGACCTTGAGGAGCGTCGCCGCGAGCTGGAGCGCGAGGATGTCGCCATCATCAGGCTGGAGCAGCTCTATCCTCTGCGCACCGATCTTCTCGCCGAGGCTCTCGAGCCTCTGTGTGAAGTGCCCGATATCGCCTGGGTACAGGAAGAGCCGCGCAATAACGGCGCTTGGTCTTACATCAACGGTCCCCTGGCGCGCATTCTTAAACGCCACCCCCGTTATGTCGGGCGCGCCGCATCCGCCGCGCCGGCCGTGGGGTCTCATCGGCTGTTCAAAAAACAACAGGAAGAGCTGCTCGACGCGGCTTTCGGTTCAGATTCAAGCAATCACGAATAGGCCCGACTGAACACAAGCGGGCAATTCTCCAGTGGTTGGCCCCGACTCATGTCATTCGAGGATTCAAAAAAGGAGTTCTTATGGAAATTAAAATTCCCGAAGTCGGAGAATCAGTCTACGAGGCTGAAATTTCCCACTGGCACAAAAATGACGGCGAACAGGTGCGCGAGGGAGATCTGCTTTGCGAACTGGAGACCGACAAGATTTCTTTGGAGATCAATGCCGATGCCGATGGTATTTTGCGCATAACCACCCAAGAAGGTGAGACGGTGAAGGTCGGCGCGGTCATCGGCACCATTGAAGAAGGCGAGGAAAAGTCGGCGGAGGAGCAGCAAGAGCAGCAAGAGCAGCAAGAGCAGCAAGAGCAGCAAGAGAAGCAAGAGAAGCAAGAAAAGCAAGAAAAGCAAGAAAAGGAAGAAAAGGAAGAAAAGGAAGAAAAGGAAGAAAAGGAAGAAAAGGAAGAAAAGGAAGAAAAAAAGCCTGCGGAGAAAGAGAAAAAGGCTGCGCCTAAGTCTGGCGCTGCCGAGAAAACACCAGCGCCCCCCGAAGACGAGGAGCGCAGCACGCGCAAGCCCATGACCTCCATCCGCAAGCGCATCGCCGAGCGCTTGCTGGCCGCGCGCCAGCAGACCGCCATGCTCACCACCTTCAACGAGGCGGATATGAGCCGCGTGCTGGCCTTGCGAAAAAAAAATCAGGAAAGTTTCGAGAAGCGTCATGGCGTCAAGCTCGGCCTCATGTCCTTCTTTGTCAAAGCGAGCGTTGAAGCCCTCAAAGAGTTCGCCGAAGTGAACGCCGCCATCGACGGCGATGATCTCATCTATCATCACTACTATGACATCGGCATTGCCGTTGGCGGTGAGAAAGGCCTGGTGGTGCCGGTGCTGCGCGACTGTGATCACCTCAGCTTTGCCGAGATCGAGCAGGGTCTGGCCGCTTTTGTCGACAAAATTAAAAACAACAAGCTTGAAATGGCCGATCTTCAGGGGGGTACCTTCACGATTACCAACGGCGGGGTGTACGGATCCGTTAATTCCACTCCTATTCTCAATCCGCCGCAGAGCGCGGTGCTCGGCATGCATGCCATTCAGGAGCGTCCCGTGGTGCGCGAGGGCCAAATCGTCATCCGTCCCATGATGAATCTGGCCCTATCGTATGACCATCGCATCATCGATGGCCGCCAGGCGGTGAGCTTTCTCAAGCGCGTCAAGGATCTGGTGGAGGAACCCGAAGAGATGTTGCTGGAAATGTGACATGGACAGCCACAGCAAGGTCATCGGCTATGTATTATGGATTTTCGGCTTCATGGGCGCCCATCGCTTCTATTACGGGCGTCCCATCAGCGGCACTCTGTATTTTTTTACCCTTGGTCTGTTCTTCATCGGCTGGATTGTCGACCTGTTCCTGATCCCGTCCATGGATCGCGCCGCCGATCTGCGCTTCATCCCTGGGCCTACGGACTATAACGTCGCCTGGGTTCTTTTGACGTTTCTCGGCGTTTTCGGCATTCATCGCTTCTATCTCGGGAAATGGCTAACCGGTCTGATTTATCTTCTCACCGGCGGGCTGTTTCTGTTGGGCATTATTTACGACTATTGGACTCTCAACACCCAGATCAGTGAGGTGAACAGCCGCCTGGGGCGCTAACCCGAATATTGTAAAAAGGGAGGATTCATGAAAGTCATCGCATTTAACGGCAGCGCCCGCCGCGACGGTAATACCGCCGCCCTGGTGCGCCATGTTTTCAGCGAATTGGAAAAAGAAGGAATCGAGACGGAACTGGTGCAGATGGCCGGCGAGCGCATGCGCGGCTGCATCGCCTGCTACAAGTGCTGGCAGCGTAAGGACGGGCGCTGCGCGGTGACGGACGACAGTGTCAACGAGTGGATCGGCAAGATGGCGGCCGCCGACGGCATCATTCTCGCTTCACCCACCTACTTTGCCGATATCACCAGTGAGATGAAGGCGCTGGTTGACCGCTCCGGTATGACGGCGCGCGCCAACGGCGAGATGTTCCGGCGCAAAGTCGGCGCCGCGGTCATCGCCGTGCGCCGCGGCGGCGCAATTCACGCTTTCGACAGCCTCAACCACTTCTTTCTCATCAGCCAGATGATCGTTCCCGGATCCGATTACTGGAATTTTGGCGTCGGCCGTGACATCGGTGAGGTTGAAAAGGATGAAGAAGGCGTTGCAACCATGCGGACGCTGGGGGAAAATATGGCTTGGCTGCTGAAAAAGCTCACATCTTTGTAACGTCTTCAACTGCAATGCCCAATTGCGCCGCAGGGCGCTTTTTGACATCAGAGTTCAACCATGTTAGTGGTATGGCAGGTCACCGTGTTGAAGATTAGGTCAAGGAGAATAATTCTTTCTGAAAGTGAGACATGCGTTTTTCTGAAGTTGTGAAAATTCCGTCGACAATTTTTGTTCCGCTGAAGTTCCGCTTAGACTCCGCAAGTTTTCTGCGTTTCTCTTCCCTGCGCAAAATTTCCCGATTTCTTCGTACCTCCGTTCCCTGACCCCAGATAGGGACTGAGGCGCGAATCGTCCGCATCGCCTCCCCAATCCAAAACCCTTGCCGTTTCGTTTTTACGGGACGGTTTTGGTCTCTTTTTGCCTGAGCCGCACCGGCGGCTATCCCTTCTTAAACCCCAGGAAAGGAGCATTTCTCATGGAAATCAAGGTCCATAACGACGATCTGACTAAAGCCATGAAAGTCATGAAGCGCAAACTGCAGCAGGACGGTTTTTTCCGTGATTTGAAAAAGCGCCGTTTTTATGAGAAACCAAGCGAGCGGCGTAAACGCAAGGAAACCGAAGCGGCCCGCCGTCTGCGCAAGAAAGCGCGCAAGATGGCCAGATCCAGTCACTGACCGCGGCTGTGGACCGCTGCGAAGGGCGTGTTATGCTTACGGGCAAGAGGTGCTGAATCAGTTTCCAGCAAAGATTCTCACCAGCAGAAACAGCCCGATCATGGCAAAGGCGAAGGCGGTTTTGGCGGCCAATCCCAGCACCAGGCCGATGAGAGCGCCGAAGCCGGCGCGTCCGGCAGCGCGCAAGTCGTTGCGCGCCGTCAGTTCACCGGCCACGGCCCCAAGAAAGGGGCCGAGCAGGATGCCGAGGAAACCGAAAAACAGGCCGATCACGGCACCCAGGGCAGCGCCGATCACGGCTCTGTGGGTGGCGCCGAAATGTCTGGCGCCGAAAGCGCCGGCGACGAAGTCGGCGAGCACGGCGAGAAAAGCCAATCCTCCCAGCGCGCTCAGCGTGCGCCAGCCGACATAGACAAAATCTTCCGCCCAAGCGGCGAGCAGCAATCCGACGAAAATCAGCGGTGCGGCGGGCAGAGCCGGAAGGATCAATCCGGCCAGTCCGAGCAGAACCAGAACGATGGCGAGAATCAAGAGCAGCAGGGTCGTCATTGTTGTCTCTTATTCATTGCCTTCTGACGCATCGTCACCATAGACGCATCGATCTCTGCCCCCCTCCTTGGCGCGATAAAGCCTGCGGTCGGCTGTGTCGATGAGGGTCTCAGCGTTGAGGGCTTGTTCGCCAAACTCTGTGCAATCGGCAACGCCGCAGCTCAGGGTCAGGTGTAAGCGTTTTCCATCAAACTCGAAGTAGCGCGTCCGGGCTTTTTCGAGTATGCGCTCGGCAATGGTGCTTACCACCGTTCCACCGGCGCCGTTGGCCAGCACCAGGAATTCCTCCCCCCCGTAGCGGCAGGCTATGTCAAAGGGCCGGATGTTTTCCTTGAGCAGTTGCGCAAACTGCTGGAGGATGAAATCGCCGGCGAGATGGCCATAAGTATCATTGAATTTTTTAAAATGGTCGATGTCGAAGAAGGCCACGGCAACGGGTTTTTTGGTGCGCTTATATTCTTCGAGAAGTGGCGGCAGGTGGGTGTGCAGATAGCGGCGGTTGAAGAGGCCGGTCAACTGGTCGGTGACGGCACTCTCGATGAGTTCCTGCTCCAGTTTATGCTTGAGCAGGGCATTGGAAACCGTATTGGCCGCCACCTTGAAAAAGAAAACCTGATCGTCCTCCCAAACCCGCTTGGCGCGCACCGAATCGAAGCCGAAAATGCCGATGACCTTGTTTTCACGGGAAATGGGAACACAGAGAATGGTCTGGATGCCCTGTCGCTGAAATTCTTCCTTCTCCGCCGCGGCCTCGGGAGGCAGCCGGCTGACATCGGGAATATAGACATTCTTGTTTTCCCTGACCTGGTTCGCCCACCAGGGAAAGGAATCGAGGGGCAGATTCTGCATGTAGCCGATCTCGGGATCAATCCCCGCGCTGACCCACTCGTGGGTGTTGTTCATGTATTTTCCGTCCGCGGAAAACTGAAACAGGTAGGCTCTGTCGACCTGAAAAAACGCGCCTGTGGATTGCAGCATTTTGTCGATTCTGGCATCGAGGTCATCGTGGTCGGCGTTGATGAAATCCGAAGAGATTTCGGCGATCATTTTCTGAAAGCGATGCTGGTAGTCGAGGGCCCGCTCTGCGCATTTGCGCGCGGAGATATCCTGAATGATACCAAATACGATACGCCTGGCTCTGTCATATTCGGCGATGGAATGCACATCGAGAATTTGGCCATCGATCCTGCGGGTGATGCGAAATTCGATATCATAGGGTTCATCGCCTTCGACCAGTTGTCGCAAGGCGTGATAAACGCGCGAACGCTCTTCGGGTAGTACCACGTCGAGCGTCGAATCAAGCGTCAGGGGCTGATTCTCCATGCCGAAGATTTTGTAAACCCCGGGTGAGCCGTAAATGGTGCCTTCGTCCGGATGCCATTCCCAATGCCCCGCCTTCGCCACCGTTTCGGCCCTGAGCGAGCGTGCTTCACTCAGTGACAACTCTGCTTCGATGCGCCTTTTATCCGCGAGAGCGGCCACCATGCGGTTAAAGGAATCGGACACCCTGCCCAAAAAATCAATGCGTAGATTGTAGTTGCCGTCGGCGACCTGCTGAATTTGCCACACCAGGCTTTGCAGTGAGGCATGCAATTCTTTGTAGGGGGCAATCAGGTGATTTTTGCGCGGTGGCTCGACGTTGATATTGCCTTTGGCCAGCGCGCCGATGAAGTCCGTGGCCTCAGCATATCCTTGGATTAGAAGTTGGGTGGTTTCCAGCAGTGCACGGGTGTCCGGTGAAACATTCTCATCCGTGGATAGATCGAGAATGCTGATGTTAACCGATGCGCAAAGCAGAGCCTGCAAGCTTTCGTTGCAGGCTCTGATAATCTGGCGCTCGTTCGCCGGACGCGTCATGCAGGCTCCAGGGATTTTTATGGCTGGGGGTTGATCCGAAAGCGGCAGGTTCTATCACCGGTGGACCAGCAGTCGATTTCTTTCACGGAGAATTCTTTGTTCAGATATACACCCAAAACGCCGGCAAGGAAACCCTCATCGTAATCGCACACCGTGGCGCCGGTTACCGGTAGACCGGAGCATTCCAGATCTTCGGAAACCGTCACCACCAGATGCATGCTGTTTGGATCGCTTTTCTCCACTCTCAGAATCCCGACTTTAAGCTTCAGTAGTGTCTCGTAAAGCTCGGCGATGAAATCACTCAGAGACGCATTGACATTGAGCAGGTTGCGGCAGAATTCCTGTCCTGCCAACTTGCCCGATTGGAACAAAAGTTGGTTGGTTTTTTCAACGCCGAAGTTTTCAATGAGGACTTCGCGCGTAGAAAAATGCATGAGACGATAAACCGCCACATTGGTCATGTTGCCAAGGTTGGGTCGGCCTTTTTCAATGTCGCCGAGATCCGCCCATTTGAAGCGATATGCCTTGTCCTGAAACATGCCTGAATCCTCTCACCGATCACTGGTCATGATAAACAGAGGCTGACGCTGAAAGGATTCGTAGTTCGGGCGCAATCGCTCGACGTTGTAATATCTGTCGACATTGACCACCTTTTTCTCGCCCGTCACGATGGTGATGGGCACCGTGTCGTAGCTGCCGTTATGGATGCTCACCAGTTGTCCCGAAGTGCCGGACAGCACCAGGTCAAGAGCGATATTGCCGAAGGCCATGGGCACGATGGAATCCAGGGCATCGGGCTCGCCGCTGCGCACCAGATAGCCGAGGCGCTGGTTAAGTACGTTGATGCGGCGGCCGTTGTTGTAGCGCGGCGAAAGCTCTTTGAGCAGGGCCGAAACTTTATCGCCGATGCCGCCGAGCTTACGGTGGCCGAATTGATCAGCTTCCTGGCCTTCAAAAAACATCTCTTCCTGATGTTTGAGCTTGGCGCCTTCGGAGACCAGGATCACGGAATATTTGCTGGGGTGGCGATTGCGATCCTCCGTGGCCAGCCGCGCAAGTTGCTCGATATCGAAGGGATGCTCAGGGATGATGCAGCGGTCGGCGGCGCCGGCCATGGTCGGCAACAGCGCGGTGAAGCCGGCGTAGCGACCAAACACTTCGATGATCAAATAGCGCTCATGGCTGCCGGCCGAGGTGCGCAAGCGGTGGGTCAGCTCGATGGTGCGAGTGACGCAAGTGGAAAATCCGATGCAGTAGTCGGTGCCCGGCACGTCGTTGTCCATGGTTTTGGGAATGGCGACCACCTTGACACCCTCTTCGTGCAGGCGCTGGGCATAGCTCAGGGTGTCGTCCCCGCCGATGGGGATGAGAAAATCGAGGCCGAGAAACTCGATGTTGCGCAGCACTTCGGGCGTGACGTCGTTGATGTCGTCGGTGTATTTATCCCGCAGATGCTCGGGCAGGTTGGCTTTGGGCAGATGGCTTGGGCGCGTGCGCGAGGTGTGCAGAAAGGTGCCGCCGGTGCGTCCGGCGCGGTTGACGACATCCTTGGTCAGAACTTGCACGTTGGCGCTGTTGTCGGCCTCGGCATCGGGGACCAGTTCAACCAGGCCCGCCCAGCCGCGGCGGATGCCGAGAACCTTATAGCCTTCGCGCAGGGCGCGGATGGTAATGGCGCGGATGGCGGGATTGAGTCCCGGCACATCGCCGCCTCCGGTAAGAATTCCAATGGTTCCCTTGCTGGACATATCAAGTCTCCTCAAAGTTGAAAACGTGTAACTGTTCAGCATGCACCGCAGGGTACGGCGGCATCGCGTGCGGCAAAAGCTCACCTGCGGCTCAAACATTTGCCGCAGCACTCAACCGCCGCACCCTGCGGTACTGTCGGACGTTGCCGCTGAATAGTTACAAAGTTTGTTATCCGTCGCTTTGCTCCATCACTCTCCCAGGTTGTCCAGGTAGCGCTCCGCCAGCATCGCAGCCATGCAGCCCGAACCCGCAGCGGTGATCGCCTGGCGGAAATTTGGATCCTGCACGTCGCCGGCGGCGAACACGCCGGGAATATTGGTTTCACATGCGTTTTTCGTCAGAATGTAGCCATCCTGGTCCATGTGCAGCTGGCCTTTGAACAGATCGGTGTTGGGGGTGTGCCCGATGGCGATAAAAACCCCGTGGCAGGCGAAATCCTCTTCCTCGCCATTGGTGTTGTCGCGTAGCCGCAGGCCGTGAACGCCCTGCTGTTTGTCGCCGTGGATGGCAACGACTTCGGTGTTCCAGCGGAAAGAGATCTTTTTGTTGTCCATTGTGCGCTTTTGCAGCGGCGGGGAGGCCCGCAGCTCGTCGCGGCGATGCACCACCGTCACCTTGCGCGCAAAGCGGGCAAGAAAGCTCGCTTCTTCCATGGCCGTATCGCCGCCGCCGACCACCACTACGTCCTTTTCTTTGTAGAAGAATCCGTCACAGGTGGCGCATACCGAGACGCCGCGACCGTAGAGTTCCCACTCATTGTCCAGCCCCAGCATCTTGGGTGAGGCCCCGCTGGTGATGATCAGGGTTTTGCTCTGATAGCATTCCTCTCCCAGCCAGATACGAAAAGGTGTCTTGGTCAATTCGACGCGGGTTACTTCGCCTTCGACAAACTGCGTACCAAAGCGTTTCGCCTGCTCCTGCATCCGCTGCATGAGCTCATTGCCGTCGATCCCTTCGACAAAGCCGGGATAGTTTTCAATGACGGTGGTGGTGGTTAACTGGCCGCCGGGTTGCCGACCATGGATGACCAGCGGGCAGCAGCGGCTGCGGGCGGCATAGATGGCGGCGGTGAGCCCGGCCGGGCCGGACCCGAGAATCAGGGTTTCAAGCGGGTTTTGGCAGTTTGCAGGCATCCGCGGCCTCCTCGAACTGTTGTTCGGCATGATAGGAAGAACGCACCAGTGGACCGGCCTCGACATGGACAAAGCCCAAGGCCAGGGCATCTTGGCGCAACTGCTGAAATTCGTCGGGTCTCAGATAGCGGATGACGGGATGATGATGTCGGGTCGGTGCCAGATACTGACCGAGGGTCAGCAGAGAACATCCGACTCGGCGCAGATCCGCCAACACCGCGAAAATTTCCTCAAAGGATTCACCCACCCCCAGCATCAACCCGGATTTGGTGAGTACCTGCGGCGCGCGCCGGTGGGCGGCTGCCAGCAGGTCAAGGGAGCGCTGATAATCGGCACCCTGACGGGTCTGCGGGTAGAGGCGCGGCACGGTTTCGACATTGTGTCCGAGAACATCGGGTGCGGCGGCGAGGATGACATCCAGGGCATGCAGGTTGCCGGCCAGATCGGGAATCAGCAGTTCGAGGCGGCAGCCCGGCGCGCGTGCGCGGACTTCATGCACCAGGCGCGCAAATTGGGCGGCGCCGCCGTCAGGCAGATCGTCGCGGGTGACCGAAGTGACCACGGCGTGGCGCAATCCAAGCTCATGGATGGCTTGGGCGACGCGTGCAGGCTCGGTGTGGTCGAGAACCACAGGCCGGCCCTCCTGCACATTGCAAAAGGTGCAGGTCCGGGTACACAGGTTGCCAAGGATCATGAAGGTGGCCGTACCGCGACTCCAGCATTCACCTTGATTGGGACAGGCCGCGCTGCGGCACACCGTGTGCAGCCCCTGTTCGCGGTGATAACGATCGATGCGCGCCCATCCCGGTCCCTGGGGCAAGCGCACCTTAAGCCAATCGGGCTTCTGTCTCTGGGGGAAACTCATAGTCACCGGCATAGCTCAGAGAAAAGGTTGCAGCAAAGGCATGAATAAGGGCGTCCTCCACCTCGGCCAAGGAGACGGGGAGCGCGCGCAGCGCGTTCAGGGACGTCATGGCAACCCCGCTTAACCCGCAGGGCACGATGGCGGAAAACCCTCTCAGATCGGGATCGACGTTGAGCGCCAGGCCGTGCCAGGCCACCCAACGTCGGACGCCGACGCCGATAGAGGCGATCTTGCGTTCTCCCACCCACACGCCGGTTTTCCCGTTCAAGCGCTCGCCGTGAATGCCGAATGCGGCCAAAGCGAGGATAAGAGTCTCTTCCAGCAGGCGCAAATACCGATGAAGATCGCGACCGAAGGAATCGAGGTGCACAATGGGATATGCGACCAGTTGTCCGGGGCCGTGCCAGGTGACATCGCCACCGCGCCCGACCCGGTGGCAGGCAATCCCGCGTTGCGCCAGATCTTCGCGGTTGAGCAAGACATGGGCGTCGCGGGCGCCGCGGCCCAAGGTGATGACCGGATCGTGTTCGAGCAGGACGAGAATCTCCGGCCCGCCCTGCAGTCGGCGTTCCACCAGGCATTCCTGCAAGGCAAGGCCGGCCTCGTAGTCGAGGCGGCCCGCCCGCAGGGTCTGGAAGCGCAAAGCCGTATTCATGGGCATCGGATCAGGTATTAGTCCTCCCAGGCGATGCAGTTAACCGGGCAATTGTCGATGGCGTCCTGAATTTTCTCCTCGGGCGCGCCGGTTGGGTCGTACGTTTCGGCGAGACCATCGGAATTCAGGCGGAAAACCTCGGGAACCAGGTCAACGCACAGGTTGCAACTAATGCACGCCTCCTGGTCGACAATGGGGACTCTGGCCATGCCGCCGCTCCTTTACTAGACCTGGATTCAGGTCAGACTTTTTCGAAGTTGCTTTTGTCCGCACCGCACAGGGGGCAAACCCAATCGTCGGGCAGATCGGCAAAGGCTGTGCCGGGATCGATTCCACTGCCGGGATCGCCTTCGGCGGGGTCGTAAATGTAATCACAGATGATGCAGCGGTACTTTTCCATGGTTCGATGTCCTCCTTGTTCGGGGCCTGGGTCGGGTGAATTGAAATACAGCTTATCCATTCTAGACGATTTGTTCCGTCTGGCAAGCCATGCCCTCTGACGCAAACACAAAAGGCGAATCCTCCGGGATTCGCCTTTTGCAGCACGGCAATGCGATTGTCTAAGCCATTTCCAGTAGTACGCGCACGGTTTTCTCGATACCTTCGGCCGCTTCACTGATGCGTCCGGCAAGCATGTAGGCCGGACTTGAGATGATTTTGTTTTTTTCGTCGATGATAAATTCGTTGACCGGGCAAGTCACATGCTCGGCGCCCATGGTCTCAAGAGCTTGGGCCGTTCCCTGATCGGTGCCGATGGTGAGCTTGTGAGCCAGTTTTTCATCGCCGAGCACTCTGGCGATCAGGGCCGGTGCGATACAGACCGCCGCCAGGGGCTTTTGAGCTTTCACCACCTCGCGCACCAGGCGCGCGACTTCGGGATTGACGTCGCACTCGGGTCCCTTGACGGCAAAATTGCACAGGTTCTTGGCTGCGCCAAATCCACCGGGTAGAAACAGTGCGTCGAGATCGCTTGCTTTGACTGTCGCCATGTCCTTGATTTGACCCCGGGCGATGCGCGCAGCCTCGACCAGTACGTTGCGTTTTTCGCCCTCGGCGACTTCGCCGGTGAGGTGGTTAACGACATGCAACTGGTCCATGTTGGGGGCCATGCAGACAGCCTCCGCGCCCGCGCGGTCGATGGCCAGCAGGGTGATGACCGCCTCATGAATTTCAGAGCCGTCATAAACGCCGCAGCCTGCGAGGACAACGCCTATCTTTTTCGCCATGATCCTTACCTCCTTGAGTCGCAAAGGTTCAGAAATTCAAAGTGTCCCAGGAATTTAAAAATATAGACGACGAAGGCGACCAGGTCAACCGACCGACCCGAGTAATTCTCAATCCCATCGCTTATCAATCTTTTGAATACAGGACCGCCACCGCCTGGGTCGGCAGGGACGAACGCGCGATGTAGCCGTGGGGTTCGGAAGAATCATAGTAAACCGAGTCGCCGGGTTTCAGGACCATGACCTGCTCGCCGAAATGCAATTCAAGTTCGCCCGAGAGCAGAAAGAGAAACTCTTCGCCGTCATGACGCACCATCAGCTCATCGTGCCATTGTCCTTGCTGGAACTCGACGAGAAAGGGTTCCATGTGCTTGTGTTTGCGGCCGTAGGCCAGGGAGTGATAGGTATAGGCGGCCACGGGATGGTCGGGCAGGTGCCGGCGTTGCAGTGGGCGACGCTGATCGGCGCGCACCAGGATGCATTTGTCGCTGTCGCCCTCTTCTTCAAAGAAGCTGTGAATGCCGACCTTGAGGGCTTTGGAGATGCGCAGCAGGGTCGCCAGGGGCGGGATGACCTGATCGTTTTCGATCTGCGAGAGCAGCGGCTTGGACAGGCCCGTGGCGTCGGAGAGCGCCTGCAGAGTCAGGCGCTTCTCCTGGCGCAGGCGCCGCACTTTGATGCCGATCTGGAGTTCCTTGACTTCCTCGCGGATGTTGTCCATGTTTTCTTGCCCTCGCCGCTTAAAGCTCGAATTTTTTTACTGTGAGCAGGCAAATCAGTCAAGAAAATAGTCTTCATGAGTTATCGCGGCGCCAACTTTTGTCTTTTCTCCATTCCCCCACCGGGCATCCTCTGATAAGATCGGATCTGGTAGGAATAAAGACTGCGCCTTTGTGAAAATCGGATTTTTCCCATGACATCAGATACTCTGCTTGCTCAACGCCCGCCGCGCGCGGTGCTGTTCGATCTTGACGGCACCCTGCTTCAGGTGGAAATGAACGCTTTTATCCCCGCCTATGTCGGCGGACTGGCCGGTCACTTCGGTGACCTCGCGCCCCGCTCTCGGTTTATCGATACAGTGGTCAGCGCCACCTTTGCCTTGCTGCAGGACGATAGCGACCAAAGCACCAATCAGGAACTTTTTCTCGGCGCCCTCACGCAGCATCTGGGGATCGCGCCTGAAGATTTCAGGCGGCGCTTCTCCGACTACGTCGCGGATGGTTTGCATGGTCTTGAGCCGCTGATCAAACCGCTGGGGCTGGCACGCGACATCCTCGATCTGTGTTTTGCCCGGGGATGGACGGTCGTCATCGCCACCAATCCTGTTTTTCCCCGCGAGGTGGTGGAGGCGCGCCTGCGCTGGGGCGGGTTGGAGGATTTCTCCTACCACCTGGTTACCAGCTATGAAAACACGCGCTTCTGCAAGCCGCATCCGCGCTATTTCCACGACATTCTCGATGCTTTCGATCTGGCGCCGGAGGAATGTCTTATGGTCGGCAACGACACCGAACATGATCTGGCCGCCGGCCAGGTCGGGATCCCCACCTGGCTGGTCGATACCTGGATGATCGACCGCTTGGACGGTGCCTTCCACAGCGACTTTCGCGGTGATCATCAGGGACTGCTGAGGTTTCTGCGGGAAATTTAGGGACCACTCGGCCCCAAGCGTCCCTTGACGATCATCGAGGCCGAAGCTTTACATGATTAATTGACACAAATGAATTTATTCGTTAAGATTCGGGAAGATCATCCACTAACCGCCGCGCGGCGACGCAAGTTGCTCAGTGGCCCAGGGAGGAAATATGCCCAGGCTGGTTGAGAATCCCGATCTGGCTTTTCGTCTGGCTCGCGCCATCGTTTCGGACATCGCCCTTTACAATCAGGACAAGGTTGCCTCGGGCATCAAGAACGACAACCTCTTCGATGTGCTTGCCGAGCAACTCGAAGAAGGGCGTGAGCATTTTCAGGCGCGGGTCTCGCCTGATCTGGCGGGCCGTGACCATCTCTATGAACGCGCCATTGTCGATGTCATGATCAAGCAGGCGGGAAAAATTGAAAGTGCAATCTGGTAGATGGCGACCACCCATACTTTTGTCTTCCCCGAGCCGGCCGCAGGCCGGCGACTCGACCATTTTCTCGCCGATCAATTTCCGGAATTTTCGCGTTCCCAGATCAAAAAACTGATCGATGAACAGCGGGTTCTCGTCGGTGGTCGTGCCGTCAAGGCCGGCGAGCGGCTCAAAGGCGGCGAGAGCCTGAGTGTCGAGATCCCGTCACCGGTTCCGGTCGAGCCGCAGGCGCAGGACATTGCCCTCAGCGTGCTTTACGAGGATTCGCACCTCATTGTCATCGACAAGCCTGCCGGTCTTGTCGTGCACCCGGCCGCCGGTCACTCCTCGGGCACTCTGGTCAATGCCCTGTTGCATCACTGCGGAGATCTCGCCGGGATCGGTGGAGAATTGCGCCCCGGCATCGTCCATCGGCTGGACAAGGATACCTCGGGGGTCATGGTCGCGGCCAAAAACGATCTGGCTCACCAGCACCTGGCCGCTCAGTTCAAGGCGCACTCCATCCGGCGGCACTATCTGGCCCTGGTTCACGGCCTGGTGACAGCCGATTGCGGTGAAATCGACCGTCCCATCGGGCGCCATGCCGTGGAACGCAAAAAAATGAGCAGCCGCGGCTCGCGGGGGCGCCGTGCCGTGACGCACTGGCGGGTGGTGAAGCGCTACGACCGCGATCGTTTGACCCTGCTCGATCTGACCCTTGAAACCGGACGCACGCACCAGATCCGGGTGCATTTCGCGGATCTCAACCTGCCCCTGGTGGGTGATGCGGTCTACGGCAGCAGCTCCCGCACCCATTCTCTTGTCGACACCGAGTTGCGGCGGCTGGTGCAAAAACTCGGGCGCCAGGCACTGCACGCCCGCCTGCTCGGTTTTGTTCATCCGGCCACGGGCGCAGCGGTTGAATTTCAATCGCTACCGCCTTCTGATTTGCAGGATATCCTCGCCTATCTCGATGGAAAATACCTTAGGGAAGGCCAGGGTTGACCTTCCCTGCAACAAGCATTAATCTTGCGCTATCGCAAATAATCGTAACTGTTCAGCATGCACCGCAGGCCGCGACGGCATCGCTTGCGGTGAAAACTCGCCTGCGGCTCAAACATTCACCGCCGCACTCACGCGCCACGGCCTGCGGCGTGATAGAACATTGCAGCTGAAGAATTACAAAAAACCTCTGGAGTATTCCCTGTTATGAAGCAGGTTCGTCAAGGCAAGATCAGTTATCTGCAGCCCGCGTGGGCCCGCGAGGACCAGGTGGTGGCAGGTTTTACCACCCGCAACGGCGGCGTCAGCCGCGCGCCCTTCAATTCCCTCAACCTAGGGTTCAATACCGATGACGCGCGCCACAACGTCGAAGCCAACCGCTCCACCCTGGCACGTTCTTTCGAGGTACAGCCCCATTTGCTGCTGAACGCGCGTCAGGTTCACGGCACCGATCTGTTGGTCATCGATGAGCCCAACCCCGATCTGTCTCATTTTCTGCAGGTGGAGTGCGACGGCATTCTCACCAATCAGCCCGGTATTCTCATCGGGGTTCTGGTCGCCGACTGTTATCCGGTGCTTCTCCATGATCCCTTCTGTGGCGCCGCTGCGGTGGTCCATGTCGGCTGGCGTGGCGCGGCCGCTCAGATCCTGCCCAAAGCGGTGCGCTCTTTGTCCACCCTGCTCGGCAGCCGGCCCGAAAATCTGCGGGCCGCCATCGGCCCCGGGATCGGTGCCCACAAATATGAAGTCGACCGCCCGGTGCGCGATGCCTTCCGCGCTGCCGGTATGGAATGGGAAGCTATCGCCGTCGAAACGGGCCTCGGAAAATGGCAACTCGATCTGCGTACCTGCTGCCGTCTGCAATTGAGACAAGCGGGCTTGGATGCGGCGCACATCGAAGAGGCCGACGAGTGTACCTGCTGCCACCGGGAGCTGTTTTTTTCCCATCGTCGTGACCAGGGCCAGACCGGGCGACAGATGGGTTTTATCATGTTGCCTGCTTGACGCAGGGGTGATTTCGAACCAGAGAAGGCGCGGGAGGCAGGATTGAAAATCAAAGTGCTTTTTGCCGACGATCACGCCGTTTTCCATGAGTGCGTCAAGGCGCTGTTCAGTCCCGAAGAGAACATCCAGGTGATTGCCACCGCAAGCGATGGGCGCACGGCGGTGCGTTTGGCGCGGGAACTCAAGCCCGATGTCATCGTTATGGATCTGTCGATGCCGGTGCTCAACGGCATCGACGCGACCCGCCAGATAATCGCGGAAAATTCAGCCGCCAAGGTGTTAGCCCTGTCCAGCCACAAAGACCGCAAAACCATCTTGTCGGCTCTCAAAGCCGGTGCGCGCGGCTACGTGGTCAAGGATGCCGCCATCGCCGAGTTGCTCCAGGCCATCGAGGCGGTGGGCTCGGGGCGCATGTATCTCAGCTCGCACATCATCGATCAGGTCATCGACAGCCTTCTTGTCGGCGACGAAGATCCGGCTCGCGAAGCCTCGCCTCTCGATCGTCTGTCGGCGCGCGAGCGCGAAATCCTGCAACTCCTCGCCGAAGGCCGGAACGCGCGCGAAGTCGCCAAAATGCTCAGCGTCAGCCCGAAAACCATTGAAAGCCATCGTCATAACATCATGCAAAAGCTCGGTGTCGAATCTTCCTCCGACCTCATTCGGCTCGCCATCCGCGAAGGCCTGACGACCCTCTGAGGTCGTCGGGCCTTCGCGGCGCGCCCTGAAGCTCTTTCCTCCATTTCCTTACCCCATTTTCAGAAAAAACCACCCCCATTTTCAGGTTTTGCCTGATAGGCAGAAAAAGCAAAATACGCTATGGTCTTCTCAACTTTTTCAGCGCGGGGGGACGTTTAATTTATTGATAAGTGAAGGAGGGGTCCGGGGTTAGCGGACCGGAAAAATTTGCCGTGATTGATTTGGGCCTGGACGAAGATATTCGTCCAGGCCGTTTTTTTTAAGGGGAGAGAGATTGATGCGAGGCGGTTGTGGGTGCAAGGGAATCGAAAAAGTCCTGCCAGGCAGCCCAGTACACCTGAGGGTTGGCGTCGAGGGTATCGTTGTGCCCGGCGTGGGGGAGCCAGATCAGTTCCTTCGGCTGCGGCGCCTGGGCGTAGAGCTCTTCGGCCATGCGCGGCGGCACGATGGTGTCGCGTTTACCGTGAATGATCATCAGCGGGCTCTGGATGCCGGGGATTTTTGCGCGGTTGTCGAATTGCGCATCAATGGTCCAGCCGAGCAGGGCGTAGAGAAAGCGGTAATGATGGCGGCCCATATCCGAAATGGAGGTGAACGGGCTTTCCAGAATCAGCCCGGCGGGCGGTTTTTCCACGGCCAGTTGCAGGGCCACGGCCGCCCCGACGGAGCGGCCGAAATAGATCTGGCGCTCGGCGGGGTAGCTACGTTGCGCGAGCCAGTCGTGCGCGGCGCGCGCGTCCCGATAGAGACCCTGTTCCGAGGCGCGCCCCTGGCTCTGGCCGTAGCCGCGATAACTTACAATCAGCACCGGCATCCCGAGGCGACGATGCAGAAGTTCGAGGTTGTGAACGCGGTGAGAAATGTTTCCGGCATTGCCGTGGAAGAAAATCAATGCCGGCAGATCGACCTCATCGCGGCCGGGAAGGAACCAGGCATGGATGCGCACACCGTCCTCGGTGTCGAGCCACACATCATCGTAGGTCAGGTCGCGCTGGTCGGGTGTCCAGACGATCTGCGACGTCGGAAAGAAGATAAAGGTATGCTCCAGGGCAGCCTCCACTCTTGTGGCCAAGGTCATGACGAGCAGTGCGGCAAACCATAAAATCAGACGCAGTGAGCTGAGGATTCGTTGGGCCATGGGTTGTATTATAACGCGCTTGAGCCGGTGATGCAGCAACCAGCGGTTATTTGCGCCAGAAGGTGGGGAAAAACAGCACCAGAACCGTGAACAGTTCCAGCCGCCCGAGCAGCATGCACACCACCAGAACGCTCTTGCCGAAGGGCAGAATATGGGCGTAGTTTTCCATCGGCCCGACGCTGCCGAACCCCGGGCCGATGACGGCCAGGGTGGCGACCACCGAACCCGCTGCCGAAACCATGTCGAGGCCGGTGGACGCCATGAGAATGGTCGCCACCATGAAAATCGCCATCCACAGAGCGAAAAACCCAAGAATGGACTGCATGATCTCGCGATCCACGGGAACATCGCCCAATTTGACCAGGCGCACCGCGCGCGGGTGAATGAGGCGATAGATCTGTACCTGAGCGTGTTTGATCAGCAACAGCAGGCGCGCCACCTTCATGCCCCCGGCCGTCGAGGCGGCGCACCCGCCCACCAGCATGGCGAGGAAGAGCAGATACTGGGACATGGCCGGCCACATGCCGTAATCGGCGGTGGCGTAACCGGTAGTGGAAAAAATGGACACCACCTGAAAGGTGCTGTAGCGCAAATTGTCGGACAGCGAGGTGTACACCGCGCCCTGGTTGGCCCACATCACCAGCACGATGATGACCAGGGTCAGGCCGAGAAACACGCGGAACTCCTCGTTGCGCCACATCTCGCGTCCGCGCCCGCGCAGCACCTGATAGTGCAGGGCGAAGTTGACCGCCGCCAGAAACATGAAGAGGATGATCACCCAATCGACGTAGGCGCTGTCATAGGCGCCCACCGAGGCGTTTTTCGGCGAGAAGCCGCCCGAGGCCAGGGTGGTGAAGGCGTGGCAGAGGGCATCGAAAAAGCTCAGGCCGCCCAGCATCAGCAACAGGGTCTGGGCGCTGGTCAGCAGCACGTACACCCCCCACAGCAGCTTGGCCGTGTCCTGAATGCGCGGCTTGAGGCGATCAGCGGTGGGACCGGGCATTTCGGCCTTAAACATCTGCATGCCGCCGACGCCGAGCATGGGCAGGATGGCGAGAGAGAGTACGATGAAGCCCATGCCGCCCAGCCACTGGGTCAGCGCGCGCCAGAACAGGATGCTTGGGGCAAGAGCTTCGATGTCGGGGAGAATGGTGGCGCCGGTGGTGGTGAAGCCGCTCATGGTTTCAAAAAGAGCGTCGAGCACCGAAGGGATGGAGCCGCTCAGCAAATAAGGCAGGGCGCCGAAGAGGGCAAAGGCCGTCCAGCCGAAGGTGACCACGGCAAAGCCGTCGCGCACCGCCATCTCCCTTGGGCTGCGGCATTTGAGGATCAGCACGCCGCCCAGAGCCGCGCAGATCAGCGAAGAGAGCAGAAAGCTCGGCCAGGCGCCGTCGGCGAAATACAGCGAAAACGGGATGGGCGCCAGCAGCACCGCCGCCAGAAAGGCCAGCAATATCCCAAGGATGCGCAGGACCAGCACGCGGTTCATGTTACTCGAAAAACCTCTCCACTTTGTGCAGTGCCTCGGGCAGGGCAAAGACCACCACCCGGTCCGAAGGGCGCAGCATCGTCTCGCCCGTGGGAATCAGGTACTCGCGGCCGCGCACAATGGCGCCGATGATGGCGCCGCGCGGAAAATGCAGATCCTTCAGGGACTGATCGAGAATGCGGCTGTCCTCGCCGATCTGCAACTCTAGAACCTCGGCATTGCTGCCTTCCACGGTGGCCAGGGACAGCACCTTGCCGCGCCGCACGTGCTTAAGGATGACCGCCCCGGCAGCCAGGCGCGGTGATACGCAGGCATCAATGCCCAGCGACGGCGCCAGGTTGAGATATTCGGGTTTGTTGACCAGCACCAGGGCGCGTTTCGCCCCGTGCTTTTTCGCCAGCAGCGAGCACAGGATGTTGTCCTCGTCATTGCCGGTGACGGCCATGAACACATCGGCACCCTCGATACCCTCGTCGCTCAGAGTGCGAATGTCGGTGCCGTCGGTGTGAATGATCATGGATTTGCGCAGCTTGGAGGCGAGAAATTCGCAACGCTGCTCGTTGCGGTCGATGATGCGCACGTTGAAATGTAGTTGCTCCAGGCGCTGGGCGATTTGCAGCCCGATACCGCCGCCGCCCAGGATGAAGGCGCGGCGCAGACGGCAGGCTTTCTCCGGTTCGGGTTGCAGCAGATACTGGATGGCCGGCAGATCGTTGTGATGGGCAAAGATGAAAATGCTGTCGCCGACGCGGATGGTGTCGTCGCCGCGCGGAATGATGGTTTTTTCCCCGCGCGTGATGGCGGTGACGACGAAACGGTACATACCGCGGATCTCGCCCAGTTCCTTGAGGGTCAGGTCGCACAGGGGGCTTTTTTCGCCGATACGGTAGCCGATGAACTGGATCTGGCCCTCGACGAATTCGGCCACATCGAAAGCGCCCTGGCGCGAGGCGATCTTGATCATCTCCTCGGCGACGGCATCCTTGGGATTGATGAGCAGATCGATGCCGAGCTTTTCCTTGGACAGCACCGCGCCCTGGCCCGAGAATTCGATGCTGCGCACCCGGGCGATGCGCCGCTTGACGCCGTATTCGCGCGCCAGAAGACAGGCCAGGATGTTGACCTCGTCCATGTCGGTGACGGCTATGAAGATTTCGGCGGACTTGATGCCGCCCTGTTCGAGGATTTCGGCGCTGGCCCCGTTGCCGAGGATGCCCAGGACGTTGAGGCGCTCCTGAGCGCGGTTGAGGTGCTCCGGGTCGTTGTCGATGAGGGTGACCTCGTGGCCTTCCTCGGACAAGCGTTCGCAGAGGAAATAGCCGACCTGACCGGTGCCGACGATGAGGATTCTCATGGTAGCTGCATTCAGTTTTTAGGAAAGTAGGTGTCCGAGCAAGGACGCGGCGCTATTCATGGCATATTTGCGCGAATCGTGCAAGAGGTAGACGCCGGACTTGCCCCCTTGTCGACGGCGGCGCTACAATGCTCCGGCGAAAAGGAGCGTCATTCATGGACTTATTTATCGAAGTTTCGGACGAAGACATCCGCCGCGAACGGGCCAAGGCCCGTGAGCTGCGCAAGAGCAACTGGTGGAAAAACCGCATCGCGCAAGGGCTTTGCCATTATTGCGGCGCGCGGGTCAGGCCCGCCGAGCTCAGCCTGGATCACCTCTTGCCCCTGGCGCGCGGGGGCAAATCAACGCGCGGCAACTGTGTGCCGGCCTGCAAGGAGTGCAACAACCGCAAAAAAGACCTTCTGCCCATGGAGTGGGACGAGTACCTGGCTCGGCTGCGAGACACGGACGTTGCGGAATAAACCGGCGACTTTCCTCATTTCCTCCCAATTTGCGCAGTGCCATGGGAAAAGCTGGACGTGGATGGTTGTTGGGATGCCTGGGGCTGATTTTTCTGGTTGTGACGGGCTGCGCTGATGATGGCGAATCTTACGTTTCCGGCACGGGGCTGGTCGGCATCGTGGATCATCCGGCGCAGGTCGCAACGGTGCCACGGGCGGGCCGGTTCTGCCCCTGGACGCAGGAAATTTTGCCTCCGCACCCTTGGCCGCAACGACCTTTGAACTGCTGGATTTTGACGCGGGAAAGTCTGTGTTGGTCGATGTTTCAGGCCTGATGCAGAAAGCTCAGGCGCGGGGTCTGGCGGATTTTCAGGTGCGCTTCGCTCTGGTCTATGAATAGATAGGTCGGGAGCGAGCGTTGCCTCGGCAACACTCGCTCCCGCAGTTTCATGGCTGCTGGCGCGGGCTTTCCATGGATTTGCGATACAGCTCCACGTATTTTTCCGCGGCGCCGGTCCAACTGAAATCCTGGGTCATGCCGCGCTTGACCAGTTTGAGCCACTGGCGGCGATTTTCATAGGCGTTCAGGGCGCGGTCGAGAGCGGCCAGCATGGCTTCCGGGGTCGGCTGGTCGAAAACAAATCCGTTGCCCTGCCGTGGGCGCTCGTCGATGTCGATAATGGTGTCGTTGAGCCCGCCGGTGCGATGCACCACCGGCACACTGCCGTAGCGCAGGGCAACGATCTGCTCACGTCCGCAGGGCTCATGCCTGCTGGGCATGAGGAAAATGTCGCTGCCGGCGAAAATGCGCCTCGCCAGGCCCTGTTCGTCGGTGAGAAAGACCCGGATCCGTTCGGGGCGGCGCTCGCCCAGGACACGCAGTTTCTCCTCCAGAGCCTCATCCCCTTGTCCGGCAACAATCACTTGCATGCCACGTTCCAGAAGCCGGTCGGCGGCCGCGACGAGGATGTCGCAGCCCTTCTCCCGGGTTAGAGGCGAAACCAGGCCCACCAGAGGCACCAGCGGTTCCAGGGCCAGGCCGGTCTCTTTTTGGAGCGCCCGTTTGTTGGCTTTCTTGCCGTTGAGGTTTTCCACGTTGAAGGGCCGATTGATGTGCATGTCCAGGGACGGATCCCAGCAACGGGTGTCAATGCCGTTCAGGACGCCGTGGAAACTGGCGCTGCGGCGGCGCAGCAGGGGCGCGAACTCTCCTGCGAATGCGGTGCTGTGGAGTTCGTCGCGATAGGTTTCCGAGAGGGTGTTGATCTGGTCGGCAAAGAGCAGGCCACCTCTGAGAAAGCAGATGCCGCCGTTGAGGGCAAGGCCGCTGTAATCCGGTTCAGCGGGGTCGAGGCCCAGCCCGTCAAGGTCGGCGATGGGGAATTGGCCGGTTTTGTCGAGATCGTGCAGGGTGAACAGGGTGCTCATCTGAGCATAGAAAGGATCACCCTTGAGATTGGTGCGCAGCAGCACCGGGATCAATCCCGTCTGCCAGCCGTGCAGATGCAGGACGTCGGGACGAAAATCCATGCGCCGCAGAAGTTGCAGCACGGCGTGACAGAAGAAACCAAACCGCTGGGCGTTGTCGGCATACTCGCCCTTGCCGTTGCCGTAGAGGCCATCGCGGTGAAAGTAGTCGCGATTCTCTATGAAGTAGACCGGGACCCCTTCCAGCAGCGTCTGGCGCAAAAGACCTTTTTGCGGGGTCCCGTCGATGTGGACCTCAATGCTTTTGCGCCCTTTGCGCAGACTAAAGCCATTGTCGTCGACATTTTTGTAGCAGGGCATGATGAGGCGTGCGTCATGGCCGAGCTTGCGCAAGGAGCGCGCCAGCATGCCGGCAACATCGGCCAGCCCGGTGGTCTTGGCGTAGGGGGAAACTTCGGGGGAGACAATCAGAATTTTCATGGGCAATTTTTCCCTCTATCCTACCCGGGCCGGCGCAAACGCTGCCGGTATGTGAACCGAGCGATTAGCCGGCGCGGGTTTCCTGGGTTGTTTCCGCCAAGTGACGGGTCAGCGCCTCCACCTGGTAGCCTTGGGCGTGTGCCTGGGCAAGTAGATAGCGTGCCTCGTCAACCAGAGCGGTTACTGTACTGAGCAGTTTCTGATCGGTGTCCTCCCCGGACGCTTGGTGCAGGGCTCCCAGCAGACAGAGCCAATAAACAAGATTTTCATAACGTTCACGGTTGAACCATTCGATGCCTTCATAAAGATTGACACCGAGATATTCACGTGCCGCAGGGTTCTGCAAAAAGTTGGCCATCGCTTGGCGAAGCGCCTTCGGCGATACCGTCGCGGGCTGATCAAGCAGTAGCACCAGCAGCCGGGTTTCCACCCGCGCCTGATCAAGGCTCAGATTAAATGGCGGGGTGTCGGAGCCGTGCATGCTGGCGCACAGCACTTCATCGAGCAGGCAGCGCTCAATGAGCTTTCCGGCAGGTGGAAGTGCCTGCCCTTGCTGCTTTTCGTCCGACAGTCGGTGCCATAAAACCCAGGGCAGCAGGATGCGGTATTCTTGGCCCGCGGTGGCTCTCAAGAGGGCGCCCGTGCCCTGTCCTTGCGCTTTTGGTGTGTGGGTTTCCCCCGGCAGGCCGGCGTGCAGGCAGGCCAGTGCGGCGCGTTCCTTGGGCCTGCGGCTGGTCAGGCGGCGCAACCGGCGCAGGGCCGCAAGGTCCTCATCCCGTGCCGCGACCAACTGGGCTTCCGTTGTGTCTAATGAGCACTTGTGAATGATCTCCTGGCAAAAGTAAGACAGGCGGCGCGAAAAGTCAATTGAATATTTATCCTTTTTAATTTTGGTTCTTTCAGAAATGGCGAGATTTCCCCAGTGTTGGAGAATTTCGGGATCCAGAAGTTCGCCAGTTGCCGTAATCAGGTCCGCGTAATGGCGACGACCCCAGGCACGGTCGAGGTCACGGCAGGGTCGGCCGTTGAGTTCGGTGTAGACTTGCTGCCAGATACCCTCCGCATCGCGCAGTTCTTGAAAACCGAGGAATACCTGACACTGATAGGCTTCCAGACGTACATGCAGCCCCTGCTCGATCAGTTCACGCCCGCTGCGCAGATATTCCTGGCCGGACGGATGTTCGCGGAAACGGTAAAAAACACCCTCTTCCGTTTTGAGGTCGAGGGCTTGGCCGAGAGTGGTCTGCTCCAGCCAGGCGGGCTCCTCAGAGGGAGCGCTTGCCCACGCGGCCGAAGAGCGAATCCAGCCTGAGGTTTCGGCATAGCAGTTGTGGAAGACCACCAGCGCACGCTCTTCGCCGCAGCGGTTGGAATAGGCAAAAACATTTTCGTCGACGCCCTGCTCGGCCCAGAAGTCATAGAGGCGGAAATTTTCCGAGCCGCTGAACAGGTACCGCTTGCGCAGCAGGGGAAAGATGCGTCGCTCGTGCTCGCGTACCATGCCTTCGTCGATGTTTTCATCCCAGTAGGCCTTGCTGTACTCCATGCCGTATTTTTCGCTCAGACCCTCTATTTGCCCATGGCCGAACATAGGTAGCCCCGGCATGGTGGCGAGCATGGTCGCTACGCCGTAGTATTTTTCGCCCTTGCCGAACTGTTCGACGGCGGTCGCTTCGTCGGGGTTGTTCATAAAATTGGTGAAGCGCTTGAGAATTTCAGGGTTGAACTCAAGGGTGTTCTTGATGGTCTGGCGATATTTGGCGTTTTCCTCGTTCTTGAGCATGTTCATGAACGCGCTGTTGTAGACGCGGTGCATACCCAGGGTGCGCACGAAATACCCTTCCATCAACCAGAAGGCTTCGGCGATGAGCAGGGTGTCGGGCACCTCGGCAGCCACCCGGTCAACGACCTCGCGCCAGAACTCCTTGGGAAAGGCGCGTTCAAAATCCTCGCGGGTCATGGCGTGTTCGGCGCGCGACGGCACCCCGGCGCCGCCTCCGGGTTGAGGAAACCACAGGCGTTGGAAGTGTTTTTTTGCCAGGGTCATGGCGGCATCGAAGCGAATGACCTTGAAGCGCCGCGCGATGTGCAGGATGGTGCCGACCATTGCCTCACGCACCTGGGGCAGCAGGTAATTGAGCTGCGCCGTATCGTTCCACGGCATGTGGGTGCCGTCGTTGCCGTGATAGATGTAACGCACCCGCCCATCGCGGTGATCGGTGTACTTAAACACCACCGCCGCGTCGGAATGGTCGTAATAACCGTCTTCGATTTGCAAACTGATTTCAGGGTCGGGAGAGAGGTCGCGTCCGCCGAAGCGATAACTGGGGTAAGGGGAATAGTCGAGCTGCACGTACCAGTCAGGGTGCTCCTTGAGCCAGCGCGAGTAAAGTCCGGTGTGGTTGGGCACGATATCCGAGGCCAGGCGGATGCCGCGCTGAAGGCAGCGCTGCTCAAGATCGGCCATGGCTTCCTCGCCGCCGAGGTCGGCGGCGATTACGTAATCGTAGAGGGAATAGGCCGAAGCCAGGGCTTCGGGATTGCCGCGCATGTGTTTGATCCACTGGGACACCTGCGAACGCTCCCAGATCCCGATCAGCCACAGGGAGTTAAAGCCCGCGCGGGCCAGGCGGTCGAGTTCCGCGTCGGGAATCTGGTCGACGCGCACAATGGGACGCTCGTAGCGCTTGCTCAGCTGATCAAGCCACACGTAAGTGGACTTGGCGATGAGCACCACGTTGCTCATCCAGTCGGCGTCGGCGGTGAACGCCTCGGGCTCGGGATAATGATAATCGACGCGCACTTCCTCGCGGCGGAAATCGATGACTTGCGTCGGCCCCGGTCCGAAGCCGCGCATGTGGGTCTCTTCGGCGCTGATATCGAAGGCGGTGAGAATGTCTTCCTGCAATTCCGGCGGCAGATGCTCGCGCCAGAGCTCTCGGATAAAACCCAACTGACCGTGCAGGGATTGAGGCGATTTCCGGATGGGTTCTTCCAGCAGGTCAAGAAGTGAACGCCGCAGCAGACCCGTGGCGGGCGAATCCTCGAGTTCGCTGTCGAATTCGCTGAGTGCCTGACGATAGGAGGTGCGCTGCGCCAGCTCACTGTCGTCAAATAGCGGTCGCATGGGGCCGAGGGCCGGGTTGTTGTTCTGCACGGCAAGGATAAACAGTTCACCCAGGGCGGTGAGGCGGTTGTGCTCCTGACGCAGAAAATCCTCGGTGCTGATCTCCACGTCGCGCACCGCATCGGGGGGAAAGAGGGCGACAAAGGCTTCAAGAGCGGCCAGCAGGCGCGGGTTCGATATGGCGCGCCCGGAGATCCGGATCTGGTTGAGGTCGACCCGGCAGTCCCGGCCGGCGAAATAGCGTTGCAGCAGATGACGGAACGCGCGGTTCAAAAGTGCCGCCAGGTGGAGTTCGCCGGCGCCGACGACCTGGCGCTGCTCAGCGCCGTTGATACAGTCGGCGACGACCCGCAGGCGCAGCATCAGCGGCGCTTGGCGAAAAGGGCGCAGGCGTTCGCCGAGCGCAAGGCGCTGCCAGGCCTGATCGGAAATCTGGATGTCGAGAGGGAAGTACTGCCGGGAAGAATTTTTAGCAGTCATGGTGGAATCCTTTTGATGTTTGGGCATGTCGCGGGCGCAAAGTTCAAGGGGCCGACGGGTGGTGTCGGAAACGAATCCCGGCGCTCCCGGCGGCCCCTTGTCAGGTTATGATCGCCCGCGTTGGGCGCGTATCACTGACTGAGCAGCTCTTTCTTCCATTCTTCAAGTTTGTGTCGATACTCCTCCACCAGCCGGTCGGCCTCGGCGGCATTGTCCGCTTCAGCAATGACATGGGCCACAGGTTGATGCTGATCAGGCAGCATAAGAACCCAGGCATCGCCGCGCTGCACCTTGACACCGTCGATGAAGCTGGCCTCGTGGTCGACGCTGTCTTCACTCATCTTGCGCATGATTCCCCCCTTGAGGTCAAAGGAGCAGGGAATCCGGATATGGCGGTAAGCCTGCCGTTTGACGGCCTGGCGCGCGGCACTCAGGGTCTGGCCCGTACGTGCCAGCAGTTCCAGGGTTTTGGCGACGGTGAACATGCCGTCGAAGTTGTAGTGAAAGGCGGGGAAGATGTAGTGCCCTTCCATGGAGAACCCCAACTGGACATTCTTGTTTTTGGCGGCATCGACCAGGGCGCGGCCATCGTTTTTGGTGCGGGTTACGGTCAGCCCGGCCGCCTGGGCGAGAGCCTCCACCGCTTGAGGTGCGGGCACCGGCGCGACCAGCTCGCCCCGCCCTTCGGCGCGGCAGACCAGAGACGCAAGAGTACACAAGGCATCGATGTCGGAGAATATTTCGCCCCGTTCGTCGATGAGTACGCAACGCTCGCCGGAGGGGCCGATCCAGAATCCGGCGTTGGCACCGAGAGTCACGACAATGCGCGAGAGCTGCTCCTCGGCGCGTTTGCGCTGCTCCGGAGTGGCCCCGGAGGCGCGCTCGGAAACGTGGGAATTGAGTTCGATGACCTCACAGCCAAGCTCGTTGAGCAGGCTCGGCAACAGATCGCCCGCGGGAGAGTGATTGAGGTCCACCACCACCTTGGGGGCCGCGGCGCGCAGAGCCTCACGGTCCAGGGCTCGGCGGTACCCTTCGCGGTAATAGTCGTAGATGCGTGGCAGCTCTGAAATTCCACCAGGTTCAGAGTGATGCACGCGGCGGAAATTTTCTTTGTAGTAGACCCGCTCGATGCCCTTGGCCGCCGAAGAGGAAACCTCCACCCCGTCGGCGTCATAAAAAATGATTTCCGTGGCGGCGGGATCATCGGGGCTCTGACGGAAATGCACCCCGCCCACCTCGCCGAAAGTGGTGAGCTTGTAGCGCAGTACCGGCAGCGAGATCATCTTGACGTCAATGACGTTGACCCCGGTGGACAGCAGCCCGCCGACAAAGGCGCGCTTGAGCATACGCGAGGAGCGCACCGCATCGCGTCCGCACAGAATGAAACTGTCCTTGGGTAGGGTCGAGCCGAATGCCGAACCGAGCTTGGCGGAAAATTCAGGTGTCAGTTCGACGTTGGTCAAGCCGCGTACCAGCGCTCCGTCATACAGGGATTTGCGCCATTTCTCGCCCCAGATGAGGTTGGTGGTGACGATGGCGCCGCTTTCGACGAGTTTGCGCGGCCAGATTTTGACATCCTTTTTGATGAAGGCTTCATCGCCCACCGTGGTTTCATCGGCGATCACCGCGCCTTCTTCGATGACCACGCCCTGGCCGATCTGCACACTGTTGCACAAGGTGGCGCCCTTGATGCGCGAGCCCTTGCGCACGTAAACATTGCGCCAGAGAATAGTGTCTTCGAGTTCCACCCCGTCTTCGATGGTGCAGTTGCGTCCGAGGATACAGTTTTTAAGGCGCGCCGTGCCTTTGATCTGCGAGTTGTCACCGATCACCACCATGCCTTCGAGCAGCGACAGATCCTTCTGCTCGACCTGCGCGTCCTGGCCGAGATAAATCCGCCGATTTTCGATGGGCGCGCGCGTGCCGGGCAGATCGATTTGGATTTTTCCGGCAAAGACGTCGCGACAGGCTTCAAGATAGGCGTCGGTATTGCCTACGTCCTGCCAGTAGCCCTGCAGGCTGCAACCGAACAGAGCGGCCTTTTCCTCGAGCATGGCGGGGAACACATCCTTCGACCAGTCGCGGTTCTCGTTGTCGGGAATGCGCTCGAGAACCTCCGGCTCAAGAACATAAATGCCGGTATTGATGGTGTCGGAGAAAACCTCGCCCCAGCCCGGCTTTTCAAGAAACTTGGTGATGCGGTCGCCTTTGTCGGTAATCACCACGCCGAATTGCAGCGGATCCTTGACCGATGTCAGCACAATGGTCGCCTCGGCTTTGCGCTCTTCATGGAATTTTAGTGCAGCAGAGATATCGAAGTCGGTGAGCAGGTCGCCGCTGATGATGACGAAGCGCTCCTTGAGATACTTGGCGGCCTGTTTTACCGCACCGGCGGTGCCGAAGTCCTCCAGAGGCGTGACATAGGTGATGCGCACACCGAATTCGCTGCCGTCGCCGAAATAGTTTTTGATGACCTCGGGCTGATGATAAAGCAACAGAACCATTTCATTGATGCCGTGTTCCTTGAGCAAATCCATGATGTGCAGCATCATGGGTCGGTTGAACAGGGGAATCATGGGCTTGGGCATGTTGATGGTCAGAGGGTGGATGCGGGTGCCGAAACCACCAGCCATGATGACAGCTTTCATAAGAGCGCTCCTTCGCGAAATAATTTCATGATCAGATTACATTCACATTTATGCCGATTTTTTCTTGGCCAGTATTATTCGCACCTGCTCCTTGAGCTCGCTCAGATCAGAGCTTTTGACCACATAGGCGTCAGCCAGCCAGGATGAAAAATCATCCTTGTACATGCTGAAGGCGGTACAGAGGATCACCGGCAGTTCCTCGCGCTCGCGCACCATCTCCTTGAGCAGATCAAGGCCGCTCTCGCCGCGCATCTGGATGTCGAGAATCATCAGGTCAAAGGGCTCACGCGCCAGACATTCGCGGGCCTCCTGCCCCGACCCGGCGGTAACCACCTCATATCCTTCGTCTTCCAATTCATCGGCATAGAGCAAGCGCAGATCATCTTCGTCATCGACCACTAGAATTTTGGGCACGGCAACCTCCCTGGGCGTTTTATCCCCTGTGATGTGTTTTTGTAACAATTCGTCCTGCACCGCGGATCGTATTGTCATCGCTTGCGGTGAAAACCCGCCTGCGGCGCGAAGGGATATTATATCTGATTCGTTACATGTTTTTTTTAGTTCGGCAATTATAGCAGAGCAATTTTCGATGGCTAGAGGCTTGAAACAAGTATACGGCCGCAAAAGACCTCAACGACGAGATTTGCCTTTGTGTGCCTGCTGACGCTTAGGCTCCGGATGGTTCTTTTTTTCTTCGAGCAGCTCTTTGCCGTCGCGCTCGCGGTTGCACTCTTTCAACGCCGCGGCAATGTCCCCGCGACTCTCCGGCAGATGCCACAGCAGCAGGGCTTTTTGCATACGGCGCTCGCGCGGGTTTTGGGGGACATGTACGCGGGCGTTCGTAAAGGGATCCTGACCGGTATGCCAGATGCAGGTGGCCAGCGTTCCCGGGGTGGGGGTGAACTCCTGCACCTGTTCGACGCGCAGGTTGTGACGCTTGAGAAACAGGGCGGTATCCACCATGTGGGAGAGGGTGCAGCCGGGATGCCCGGCGATCAGATAGGGCACCACGCCGAGACGCTTACCGCCGGCATGGCAGGCATCGCGATAATAGCGAAGAAATTTCTCCAGGGGTTCGGGGCCGGGTTTGCGCATGATGGCAGTGACTTCAGGCACCACCGATTCGGGGGCGATTTTGAGCAGGCCGCCCACGTGGTGGGCGAGCAGTGCTTCGAAGTATTCCTGCTGGTGATCGAGCAGATCGTAGCGGATGCCCGAGGCGACGAAGACATGTTTCACTCCGGCGAGGCCGCGGATTTTCTCAAGCAGGCGTGTGGCCCTCACGCCGCTTGCCGCCAGATTCCGACAGATGCGCGGATGCAGGCAACTCTGGCGGCGGCACTGGGCGCGCGCGGCTTCATCGCCGCAGAACATGCCGTACATGTTGGCGGTGGGTCCACCGACGTCGCTGAGCGTTCCGCGAAACTCCGGATGCCTGGTCAGGGTGTGGACCTCGTCGATGATCGATTGTTCCGAGCGCGACTGGATGGTCTTGCCCTGATGGTGAGTGATGGCGCAGAAGGCGCAGCCCCCCGCGCAGCCGCGATGCGCGGTGATGGAAAACTTGATCTGCTCGTAAGCGGTGATTTTCTCCGTGTAGCTTGGATGCGGCAGCCGCGTGAAGGGCAGAGCGTAGAGACGATCGAGCTGTGCCGCGCTCAAGGGTTGCGCCGGCGGATTGACCAGCACCCAGCGAGCGCCGTGATTCTGTGTCAGAGCCCGACCGCTCCAGGGATTGGCTTCAGCGGCGGTCAGATGAAAAGCCTCGGCGTAGGCCCGCGGATCGGCGGCAACCGCGTCGAAGGAGGGCAACTCCAGCGCTGCCGGAAAGGGGGCGGACAGCATCACCGCCGTTCCCCGGATATCCTGCATGGCTTTAAGCTCTTCGCCGCTTGCGGCGCGCCGGGCGATGTCCACAAGCGGCGTCTCGCCCATGCCGAACACCAGCAGGTCGGCCTTGCTGTCGACCAGCACCGAGCGGCGCACCCGGTCATCCCAAAAATCATAGTGTGCCAGGCGGCGCAGGCTCGCCTCGATGCCGCCGATGACTACCGGCAATCCCTTGAAGGCACCCTTGAGAGCGGCGGTGTAGGCGATCACCGCGCGGTCGGGACGCGCCCCGGCGCGACCGCCCGGAGTATAGGCGTCATCATTGCGCACCTTTTTTGCTGCCGTATAGCGGTTGACCAGCGAATCCATGGCGCCTGCCGAAACCGCGGCAAACAGGCGCGGTCGCCCCATGGCCCTCAGGGATTCAGGGTCTTTCCACGCAGGCTGCGCGATAATCCCCACCCGATAGCCTTCGGCTTCAAGCAGCCGCGCCAGCAGTGCCGCGCCGAAGGCGGGATGGTCGATATAGGCGTCGCCGCTGACGAAGAGAATATCCAATTCATCCCAGCCGCGCGCGGTCATTTCCGCACGGCTGGTGGGGAGAAACCCCGCGCTGTATTTTAGAGGGGGGGTCTTCATTTCCTGCTCCAGAAAAAATCCTGGCCAGCATAGCACAATCCCTATGCGAATTGATTAGGGTTTTACACCGGATAGGGGATTCCGCAGAATTTATGTGTGATTGACAATTCAATTTCTCATGAGATAGTCAGGGGAGGGCTTCACGGGCGGTCCGTGCATGGCGCCAGGGTGTTTTTCACGAGGGAGGTGTCTCATGAGTGTGGTCAAGGAATTCAAAGAGTTTGCCATGCGTGGCAATGTCGTCGACATGGCGGTGGGGATTATCATCGGAGCGGCTTTCGGCAGGATTGTCACGTCCCTGGTCAATGACGTGATCATGCCGCCCATCGGCAAGTTGTTGGGCGGCGTCGATTTTACCGATCTCTTCATCACTCTTGGTGCAGGCGAATATGCCAGCCTGCTCGAGGCCCAGGCGGCCGGGGCGGCAACCATCAACTATGGCGTTTTCATCAATACCTTGGTCAACTTCATCATCGTCGCCTTTGCCATATTCATGGTGATCAAAACGATTAACAAGATGAAAAAGAAAGAAGAGGCGGCCCCGGCCCCGCCGCCCGAGCCGTCGGCCGAGGAGAAGCTGCTGGCGGAAATCCGTGACCTGTTGAAGAAGTAGGGCGACTCCAGACCGATTCAGTAAAAAATTCTGCGCCCTTTAGCTCACTTCGGGCAAGTAAGGATTTCAAGAAAGCTCCCCCTGTTGGGTGGGGCTTTTTTTTGTTTCTTTGGGAAGATTGTTGATTTGGTGGGTCTTGTATCCGGTGGACACATTTTTTGCAGGATAAGGTCTGCGTGCCTCGGGGAATATACCGATTATCGACAGTCCGAGGATTTTTTGGAGAGGTTAACGTACTGCAATTGTTTTGGTTTAAGGTTTTTCGGGCCTGGTTTCTCCAGGGGGATCACTCCCGGCCATTGGTTTTGTGAACCGTCAATTGACGCCGCCTGTCGTGATAAGGCGGTTTTTCAGAGGGAATTTATGAGCCGACAAGGAAGTCGCTGCCTGGAATTGTCCACGGACAGGCTCAACCGCGCGCTGCGCACTCTGAGCGCTGCAAGTGCGAGTATCATTCATGGTGCAACGGAAGAACAGCTCGTCGGCCAGATTTGCCGCATTCTAGTGCAAGTCGGGGGCTATCGGCTGGCCTGGATCGGGTTGGCCGATGCGCACGACGGCAGTCTTCTGGTGCAGGCTGGACAGTACTTCGAGGGGTGTCGCTCCCTGGATGCGGTGCGCACGGATGTGCGCGTTGATGGTTGGGGCAGTGCCTGCCAACTGATCAGCCGCGCGGTGCGCCTGGGGCGTTTTGTGGTGGTGCGGCGCGGCGGCGAGGACCGCTGGTCGCAGGCCTGTCGGCGATTATCCGGTGATCCGGGCTATGGATCCGCCCTGGCGCTCCCATTGACGCACGGCGCGGTAATGCTCGGCGTCCTGGCCTTGTATGCCGAAGCAATTGATGCCTTCGACGAGGATGAAGTTGACCTTCTCTCAGACCTGGCCGGCAACCTCAGTCACGGCATCGCCGCCCTGCGCGATGCGCGGCGACGCAGCGAAGCGGAAGCCGCCCTGGAGCAGGAACAGCAGTTTCTGCAGTCGGTTATCGACGGGGTCGCCGATCCGACCATGGTGATCGGTGTCGACCATGAGATTCTGCTTATGAATCGTGCCTCGCGCATCTATCTGGCCGAGGGTGCTTCGCTAAGGCCCGGTGCCCGCTGTCATGAGGTCATCGACGCCAGCCAAACACCGTGCAACGAAAAAGAGAAAATCTGCCCGCTGCGTGAAGTCCAGCGTACCGGAAAAACCTGCCGAGTCGTACATCGCCAGGTGCTTCCCGACGGCCGCCGCCGGACCTATGAGCTGGAAGCCTCGCCCCTGTGGAATGCGGACGGTTCTCTGCGCGGCATTATCCAGGCGGCGCGTGACATTACCCAGCGCCTGGCGGTGGAGGCGACTCTGCGCGAGAACCAGGATCGTCTCGACTATCTGGCGCACCATGATCCGCTGACCAATCTGCCCAATCGCCTGCGCTTTAATGCCCGTCTTCAGCAGGCCATGGCGCGCGCGCGCGAAACACACCGGCAGATCGCGCTGCTGGTTCTTGATCTGGATCGCTTCAAGAACATTAATGATTCTCTGGGACATGAGCTTGGCGATCAGGTGCTGCGCGAAGTGGCCGGGCGTCTGCGCCGCTGCCTGCGTGGTGGCGACACGGTGGCGCGTTTGGGCGGCGACGAATTTGTGGTGATTCTCGAGGAAATGGAAGATCTCAAGGCAGTGTCTGGGGTCGCGCGCAATATCCTGCGCAACCTGGGGCGGGCTTTTCAGGTCAGTCATCACGACCTTTTCGTCACCACCAGTATCGGCATCAGCCTTTTCCCCGGCGATGCCCAGAGCGCCGAGGGCCTGATGAAGAACGCCGATGTGGCCATGTACCGGGCCAAGGAAGAAGGCCGCAACAATTATCAATTCTATCGGCCCGATATGAACGTGCGCACCCCCGAGATGTTGATTCTGGAGAGCAATCTGCGCCGCGCCATGAGCGAGAATCAGCTAGAGCTTTACTATCAGCCGCAATATGATCTGGCTTCGCGGCAACTGATTGGTCTTGAAGCGCTGCTGCGCTGGCAGCACCCTGTACAGGGCAGGATCTCTCCGGCTGACTTTATTCCCCTGGCGGAAGAAACCGGCCTTATTGTGCCTCTGGGGCAGTGGGTGCTGAAAACGGCCTGTGTTCAGGCCAAAGCCTGGCAGGAGCAGGGTTACCTGCCGGTGCGGGTGGCGGTCAACATTTCGGCGCGCGAATTCCGTCAGCCGGATTTTGTCGAAAATGTCGAGGGCATTCTCGCGGAAACCGGGCTTGACCCGCACTGGCTGGAGCTTGAAATCACCGAGAGCATCGCCATGCAGAATTTCGAAGAAACCATCATGACCCTGACCGATCTCAAGATTCGCGGCGTGCATCTGGCCATCGACGATTTCGGCACCGGCTATTCCTCGCTGGGGTATCTCAAGCGTTTTCCCATCAGCAAGCTCAAAATCGACCAGTCTTTCGTGCGCGACATCAATCGCGACTGCAACGATGCGGCCATCGCGACCTCCATCATCGCCCTGGGGCGCAGCATGAACATGGAGGTGATCGCCGAGGGCGTGGAAACTGAGGCTCAGGCCGAATTGCTTCTCGGCAAAGGCTGCCATCAGGCGCAGGGTTTTCTGTTCTCCCCGGCGGTTGCGGCGGAGAAAGTCGAAAATTTTTTTTCGCGCGCGGCGCCACAGAATAGATCCGCGCGGGTTATCCACCTGCCGCGCGCCGGCACCCAGTAACACGCCGCATCCGCCAGGCTCGTTTCAGCGCTTTTTCTGTGTTTCGCTGAGATCCTCGGCATAGCCGGTCAACTCCACATAGCCGCGACCGCTGATCTTGCGGCCCGCGCGCCTGCCTTCCACCCAGACCGCTCCTTCCCAGTAACGGATGCTGACATCGAGTTCCTGATCCGCGAGCAGGGGCGTCACCGTCAATTCCAGATTTTCTCCCGGTACTTTCAGCTTCCATTGCGCGGGATAGGTTCCGCCGCGCGGGCTGTGCCAGGTTTTGAGCACCTGTAGTTCGACGTCGTCGCGCCGCAGCAGCCGTCCTGTGCCGTCGGGGGTCACCCAGATCCCTTTGCTCGCCGGATCGCTGCCGCCGTCCTGGAGGCGCAACTGGTAGAACATCAACTCGTGGTCGTCATCGAGCTGCAGGGCGAACCAGTCCCAGCCCTGCTGGTCGGGGGCCAGAGCGCTGGTGCTCCATTCGCGATCGAGCCAACTGTCGCCACTGACGGTGAAGGTCTGTCCGTCGATACGCACCTGGCCTTGGGTCGGCAGGCGGGTGAAAGAATAGTAATAGGAGGCGTTTCCGTCCGCGGCGCTCTTGCGGCTCAGGCCCGCCTCGCCCTGCAAAACCAGGGGTTTGCCCTGGCTCAGAGACAGATCGATGGTCGTCTGCCCGTCGCCTGCCTGCAGGCGCATGGGAAAGGTCTGGTCCTCGCCGCTCGCCTGCCAGTCTTCCAGCCACACGCGAAAAGGTGCGGCCTGGGCGCCGGCCAGATCGAGAGCCGCTCGGCTGAAGCGCTCGGCAGCAAAAAATTGTCGGCCATCGATATCGCTGAGGGCGAAATGGCCCATGTAAATCTGGTTTGCGCCCCACTCAGAAGGGCGATCGAGGGACTGCGGGCTCAAGGCCACGCGGAAAAAAGTGAGCTGATAGCCGAAGCGGCGCCCCGCACCATCGCGCAGGTTGCCGGTGTAGTACCACCATTCGGTTTTGAATTCGGGATGTGGGCCATGATCCTCGGGAAACACGAAGGGGCGCGGCACCAGGGCGCGTGCGTAGCCCTCATCCTCTTCGGCGCCGAGGGTTTCGGAAAGGCTCAGGCGCCGTTCGGAGTCAGGGGCCGTCGGGGGATCGCTGCATGCGCCAAACAGCAGGGTCGGTAGCAGGGTCAGTAGCAGCATGGGCCAGGGCATGCTCATTCCTCCCGCAGGGCCAGGGCCGGCGAGGTGCGCGCCATGCGCCAGGCCGGATAAAGCCCCGCCAGCAGCGCCGCGACGACTGCCAGCAGCAGGGCCTGCAGCACAATGTCCGGGGCGAGATAGGTCTGCATGGTCCAGCCGAAGGAGCGGCGGTTGATCACGTGGATCAGCACCAACGCCTGTACGAGCCCCAGAGGCAGTGCGAGCAGGCCGGCGACCAGACCGATAAGTCCGGTCTCGGCGGTCACCAGCCGCCACACCTGGCGCGGGGTCAGGCCATTGGCGCGCAGCACCGCCATTTCGCGGGCGCGCTCGATCTGCATGGCCATCAGGGCATTGAGAATGCCGATGAAGGCGACGATGATCACCAGCAGGCGCAGCACGGCCGTGATGGCGAAAGTGCGGTCGAAGGTCGCCATGGACGCTTCGCGCAGGGAGCGGTTGGAGTAGACCACCACCTGCTGCCGGCCGCCGGCCAGAGCGCGTAATTCGGCCGCCACCGTTTCGGCTTCCAGGCCGGGCTTGAGATACAAACCGAGGGCGTCGCTGCCGCGTTCGTCCCAGTAGCGCGTGAAGATGTTGCGACTCAGGGTGACGCGACCCTGGTCGGAGCCGTAATCCATGTAGATCCCGGCCACCTCGAATTTCACCGGACCGCGATCGGTGCGCAGTTCAAGCAGATCGCCCCGCCCGAGGCCGCGGTGGTAGGCAAAAGGTTCGGAGACCAGCACCGCCGGCTGGGTGGCAAACGCCTGCCAGATCCGCGTGGGATCGCCGCTTTTGAACTCATAGCCCGCCTGGGCGCGGGGCGGGATCTCGGCAACGAACAGCTCCAGTGTGCCTTGTGCGCCTTCGAGCAGCAGGTGGCGGGCACGTGTCGCAAGTTCGACGCCCGGAGCCTGGCTCAATTCTTCAACGAGGCGCGGTTCAAGGGGGGTGCGTCCCGCTTCGAAACCCACGCTCGGTGTGGTGATGTAGATATCGGCGCGCAGATAACTCTCCAGCCACTGCGCGACGCTCAGGCGAAAACTGCCGATCATCAGGCCGATCCCGATGGTTGCCGCCACCGCCACGGCCAGGGCCGCCGTGGCCACGCCGCTGCGGCTGAGCGAGGCGCCCAGGTTGCGCCCGGCCATTTTCCCCAGCACACCGCCCAGCCGACCCAGGGGGGCGGACAAGGCGCGCAGCAGGGCCAGCATCAGCCCCGGCACGGCCAGGGCGTAGCCGGCAATCACCGCGAACAGGGCCAGAAAACTCAGGATCAGGCTATTGCCGGGCAGAATCAGAGCCAGGGCGCCGAGTGCGGCAATGATCAGGCCGAGCAGGGCCATCCGCGGGGCGCGGCGGCGTTGCGCGCTTTCCACCGTCGAGCGCATCAGCACCCGGCGCGGCGGCGTGCGGGTGGCTTCCACAGCCGGGATAAAGGCGGCGGCCAGGGTTGCGCCCACACCCAGAGCCACACCTTTGAGCAGCGACCAGGCAGTAACCTCCAGGTGCTGGACATGGAGTACGAAATACAGATCATTGATGGTGCGGGTGACGAGGCTGAGCAGTCCCTGCCCGAGCCCCACGCCCAGCAGCAGACCGAGCAGGGTGCCGGCCAGGCCGATCAGCAGGGCTTCCCCCAGAATCAGGCGGAAAATCTGCGCGCGGGTCACACCCAGGGTGCGCAAAATACCGAGAAGCGGGCGCCGTTGCAGCACCGCGAAGGTCAGGGTGTTGTAGATCAGAAACATGCCGATGACCAGCGCCAGCAGGCTCATGGCAGTGAGGTTGAGCTGGAAGGCACGGGTCATTTGCGCCATCACGTCAGCGCGCGCCGAGGCGCTTACCAGGGTTGCGGCCGGCGGCAGCAGGGCTTCGATTTCAGCCGCCAGGGCCTGGCCTGATGGGCCTGCGGGCAGGATCAGGTCGATGCGCGACAGCCGTCCGAGCAGCCCCAGGGTTTCCTGGGCGGTGGCGATATCGACGATGATGAGATTGTCCAGGGCGCGTGCGGTGATTTCGTCGGGCGCGCTCAAAACTCCGGACAGGGTCAGAGAGACGGAGGTGCCCAAGGTATCGACACGCCATGCTTCGTTCAGCGACAGGCCCAGGCGCCGGGCCGTCGTATCAAGGAGAAAGGCGCTGCCCGGCTCGACGAGCAGGCGGGTAAAGTCGGCGGTGGTTTCCAGGCTGGGGGTATAGGTGCGGAATGGTCCGTCGGCGAGGGGATCGATGCCGAGAATCCGCATCGTCAGGCCTGGAACCCCAGGCAGCTCGGCATAGCCTTCGACGATGGGTGCGCTGTGCCGCACGCCCGCCTCGACGCGCAGGCGCCGATAGACATCTTCATCCAGACCCTGAGGTCCGCCGATGATCTGATGGGTGGTGCTGCCGCTGAGGGTGTCGGCGGACAAGCGAAAGGCGCGCGAGGCGCTGCTGTTGGCCAGATCGATGCCGATAACCACCGCCACGCCCAGCGCCACGCCGATAACGGCAAACAGCAATTGCAGTGGATGGCGCGCGAGCGAGCGCCATCCGGCACGGGCGAGGATCATGGCGGGGATTCCTCAAGGCGGCCGTCGCGGATGGTCAGAATGCGATCGGCGCGCCGTGCCACCTCGGCGCTGTGCGTGACCATGATCAGGGTGGCGCCGTGCTCACGGACCAGGTCATCGAGCAGATCCAGGGCCTGCGTTCCCGTTTCGCCGTCGAGATTGCCCGTCGGTTCGTCGGCCAGCAGCAGGCTGGGCCGGTGGATGAGCGCGCGGCAGATGGCAATCCGCTGCTGTTCGCCGCCCGAGAGGCGATCGGGAAAGGAAGAGGCGCGCTCCCGCAATCCGACCTCCCCAAGCAGCTCTTCGGCACGGTGTTTTTCCTTCGCATCGAGACGGCCCTGCAACTCCAGGGGCAGGAGCAGGTTTTCAAGGACAGTGAGGGTGGGAATCAGGTTGAAAAACTGAAAGACAAACCCAATATGCGCGCGGCGAAACAGGGTGCGCTCGTGCTCGCTCAGGTGGTTGAGGACGGTGCCCTGGATGATCACCTCGCCCTGGTCGGGCTGATCAATGCCGCTGATGAGGTTGAGCAGGGTCGATTTGCCCGAACCGCTGCGCCCGAGCAGGGCGATGCGCGCGCCACGGGCGATGCTTACCTCGAGATCGGCGAAAATCGTGCGGGTGCTTTCGCCCTCGCGGTAGCTTTTGCTTAGCCGACGCAGGTGCAGCAGGGGCGCGGCGATTGTGGCGGGGGTAGAGGTCATGGCGGTTCCGGGTTTGGTTGGGGAACAGGTTATGCAAAGAGTTTAGCAGATTGCGCAGCCCGGTGGGCAACCATTGACACAAGATGAGATCGGTTGTAACTATTCAGCTGCAATCCCCAATCGCGCCGCAGGCCTGCGGTGCATGCTGAACAGTTACGATCGGCTTATCGTGGCATATCAGGTCCGGCAGGGACCGGGAAGGTGCGAGGAAGAGCATGTCGGAAAAAATTCTCATTGCCCAGGCGCCCGGTGCAGAGCGGCAGACACTCAGGGGATTGCTGCGCGAGCAGGGCTATTTTGCCGTTATCGCCGGCAGTCTGGATGCGGCCCTGCGCATGTTGGCGGAAAATCCTGCCGTATTGCTTCTCGATCCGGATCTGGCCGATGGTGCCGGGCCGCAGTTTTGGTCGGCTTTGGAGGACGGCTGCCGGCAGAGCGAAACCGCCTGTCTGGCATTGATTGGTGCCGGGCGTACCGCCGGCGCGCTGCATGAGCGTGCGCCTTGGCTAGCCGGCTCTGTGCGTCTGCCGGCCGATCCCGCGGATCTGGCGGTGCGCGTGCGCGATGTGCTGACCATTCGTCGCCTCGGGCACGAGCTTGCCCTTGCCCACAACATGCTGAGCAAGAAGCAGCGCGAATTCGGCGAAAGTCTGCGCGCCGCGGCGCAGATTCAGAAAAATCTTCTGCCCCGCCATCTGCCCAAAGTCGAAACCCTCAATTTCGCTTATCGCTTCATGCCTTGCGAGGCCGTCGGCGGCGATCTTTTCAACGTGCTGCGCCTCGACGAAGACACGGTCATGGCCTACTTGTTTGATGTCAGCGGCCATGGCGTATCCGCGGCCATGGTCGGCGTTTCGGTGCACCAGAGCCTTTCGCCGCACAGCGGGCACATCGTCAAGCAGCGTCTCGATCAGCCCCCCTACTACCGGATTCCGGGACCGGCTCAGGTCATGGCGGCGCTGGAAGCCGAGTTTCCCTTCGAGCGGTTCGATAAATTTTTCACCATCGCCTATCTGCTCATCGATATCCACAGCGGCCGGGTGCGCTATTGCAATGCTGGCCATCCACCCTCTTTGCTGCTGCGCGCCGATGGTTCGGTGGAGACTCTCGATCAGGGCGGCGGACTCATCGGCCTGAGCGAGGTGGGAGCGTTCAACGAAAGCGAGGTGCGCCTCAATCCGGGGGATCGCATTTTTCTGCATTCCGACGGGATTGTGGAATATACCAACAGCATGCGTGAGTTTTTCGGCGAGGAGCGCTTTCTGCGCAAGCTCGGCGAATTCAAACGCCATGAGCTGGGCAAGGTGTGTGACAAGGTCATCGAAGCCCTGCGCACCTTCGGCCGGGGCGCGCCCCTTGCGGACGACATCACTCTGCTTGGCATCGAATATCGCGGCCGCTGAGATCTTACCCTCACCGGCCTGCCTCTTTTATTGTCAATGCTGCCCGCAACTTCCGCAGGTGGAGCGTTGGCACAGGGGTTTGGATACGGCCGCTTTGGTGTCGCCGCCGTGGGCGGCCAGGCTGGCTTTGGAGACGTGCCAGTGACCATCGATTTCCTGGCCCTGGAGCAGGTTGCGCTTGAGGTTCATGAGGATGTTGACGGTGGTGGTGCCGAGCATTGCGGCAGCTTCTTCGATGGTCACCAGGTCGTTTTCAGGAGATGTCTGCATGGCTGGACTCCTTGCCCTAAAGAGATTACGGCAAGGATTCTTCACGATTCGTGCCTTGTTTTTCAGGAGCTGTTCAGCATGCACCGCAGGGTGAGGCGGCATCGCGTACGGCAAAAACTCACCTACGGCTCAAACATTTGCCGCAACACTCAACCGCCGCACCCTGCGGTACTCTCGGATTTTGCAGCGAAAGAGTTCCATTTTTTTATAGGTGCTCTAGGTCCTATTCAATCGCAGCTTTCTCTTGCGTCACCACATCTTTCACCACCAGCAGAATGCGCCGCACGATCTCTTCGACGCCCTGGGCATTGGGATGGATGCCGTCGGGCAGGTTCAATTCCGGGACACCGGCCACGCCTTCGAGGAAAAAGGGATAGAAGGGCACATCGTGCTTCTCGGCAAGGCTGGGATAAAGTGCATCAAATGGGATATAATAATCCCGGCCGAAATTGCGCGGCGCGCGCATGCCGGCCAGAATCGGCTGTACGCCGCGCTCACGCAGGCGGGTGAGGATGGCGTCGAGGTTGGCGCGCGTGTGTTCCGGCGCCAGGCCGCGCAGGGTGTCGTTGCCGCCCAGATTGACGAGAACGATATGCGGCTCATCGGCCAGAGTCCACTCCAGGCGCGCCAGGCCGCCGGCGCTGGTGTCGCCGGAAACGCCCGCGTTGATTACGCGCACTGCACAGCCCTGCTCACGCAGGGCTTTTTCCAGGCGGGCGGGAAACGCCTCTTCGGGGGCCAGGCCGTAGCCGGCGGTGAGGCTGTCGCCGAGCACGGCCAGACGCAGAGTCTCCTGGCCGGCCAGGACGAGCTGCGGAGCAAGCAGCACGAAAACCAATAAAATTTTCAGCAGGAAGGCAGGCATGTCTCAATCCATGGTTGAAATAACGAATCTCCATTTGAGTCTAGTCGGTGGCGGCGGGCAGGTCAATATCCTGCGCGGCGTCGATCTGCGCGTCGCGCGTGGCGAAACCTTGAGCATCGTCGGTCCCTCGGGCGCGGGGAAAACCACCCTGCTCATGGCGATGTCGGGGCTGGAACGGGCCACCAGCGGAAGCATACGGGTCGACGGAGTTGATCTCGCCGATCTCAACGAGGACGGGCTGGCCCGCTTTCGTCGCGAGCACCTGGGCATCGTCTTTCAGTCTTTTCATCTGGTGCCGACCATGACCGCCCTGGAAAACGCCGCGTTGCCCCTGGAATTCGCCGGCGACCCCGCTGCCTGGGACAAGGCGGCGGCGGCTCTGGACGCCGTCGGGTTGCGTGATCGCCAAAGCCATTTCCCCGGTCAGCTCTCCGGCGGCGAGCAGCAACGGGTGGCCCTGGCGCGGGCCTTTGTCGCCAATCCGTCGCTGATTCTTGCCGACGAGCCGACGGGCAATCTCGATCGGGACACAGGGGCACGCGTCATGGAGTTGCTCTTCGGTTTGCAGGCCGAGCAGGGCACCACCCTTATTCTCATCACCCATGACGAGGCCCTGGCGCAGCGCTGTGGGCGCCGCCTGCACATGGCCGACGGACGCTTCCCGGCGTCCGACGCGGGCCGGGCATGAAGGAGCCGGCGCTTTTGCCCCAGGCCTGGCGTCTGGCCCGTCGTGAACTGCGCGGCGGCCTGCACGGTTTCGGCGTGTTTCTCGCCTGCCTGTTTCTCGGCGTGTTCGCCATCAGCGCCGTCGGCTCTTTTGCCGCGGCGGCGCGCAGCGGCCTGCTCACCGACGCCCGCGCTCTGCTCGGCGGCGATGTGGAAGCGCGCCTCACTCACCGCGAACCCGATTCGGCGCAGCTTGATTTTCTCGAGGCGCGCGGCCGCTTATCGCGGGTCGTCGAAATGCGCGCCATGGCACGCGCGGCCGCCGCTGATGGGCGTCTGCTGGTGGAACTCAAGGCGGTGGACGATGCCTATCCTCTCTATGGCGAGGTGGATATCGCTCCGCCTGCGCCCCTGGCCCACGCCCTTGATCGTGGTGAGGACGGTATTTATGGCGCACTGGCCGAGACGGCCCTGTTGCAGCGCCTGGATCTCCAGGTGGGGGATCGTGTCCACTTGGGGGATGCCGAGTTGCGCATCGCCGGGGTCCTGGTCCGCGAGCCCGATCGCACTTTCGGCGCCTTTACTCTGGGACCCCGCTTGCTGATCAGCCGCAGCGCCCTGACGGAAACCGGCCTGTTGCAACCGGGCAGCCTGGTGACTTATGCCTATCGTCTGCGTTTGCCGGCCGATGAGGTCGCAGAGGATGTGCGCGCCGAACTTCAGACGGCGTTTCCCGATGCCGGCTGGCGCCTGCGCACCTGGCGCGAAGCCGATCCGCGGGTGCGCGATTTCATCGATCGTATGGCTCTCAATCTTACCCTGGTGGGCTTGTGCGCCCTGCTGGTCGGGGGCCTGGGGGTGGCCGGAGCGGTCCGCGGCTATCTCGGCGGCAAGGTGTTTCACATCGCCGCGATGAAATGCGTCGGTGCGCCGGGGCGGGTCATCTTTGCCGGGTATCTTTTGCAGATTCTGATCCTCGGGGCGGTGGGCGCAGCCGCCGGGCTGCTGGCCGGGGGCAGTGTGCCCTGGCTTGCCGTGCACCTGTTCGGCGAGCGTCTGCCGGTGCCTTTGCAGCCCGGTTTCTATCCCCAGCCCCTTCTGACCTCGGCGCTTTTCGGCCTGCTCATCGCCCTGGTGTTTTCCCTCAAGGCCCTGGGCGTCGCGCGCCGCGTACCGCCCTCGGTGTTGTTTCGCGGCTATGCGGAAACCATTCGCCTCTCGCCCGGGGGCGGAATCTGGTTGGCCGTTGTCCTCTCCGCAGCGGGTTTGGCCCTGCTCACCGTTCTGACCAGTCCCGACCGGCGCCTCGCCCTGTGGTTCATTGCCGGGGCGCTGGCCTGCTTTGCCATCTTCCGCGGGCTCTCCGCCCTGATCATCGTTCTTGCGCGGCGTGCGCCCCGGCCTGCGCAGCCCAGCCTGCGACTGGCTCTGGCCAATATCCACCGGCGTGGTTCACCGGCGGGCAGTGCGGTATTTTCGCTGGGATTGGGGCTGACCGCCCTGGTCATCGTCGCCCTGGTGCAGGCCAATCTCAATCGCCTCGTCGATGAAACGGTACCGGACGAAGCGCCGGCCTTTTTCTTCATGGACATTCAAAGCGATCAGGTTGCGCAGTTCGAGGAAGCCCTGGCCGCGGTGCCGGGGGTGAGCCGCAGCGAGCGCCACCCGACCCTGCGCGGTCGAATCACCGCTATCGACGGGGTTCCTGTGGAGCAGGCGGAGGTTGATCCCGAGGTGCGCTGGGCGGTGCGCGGCGATCGTTTTCTGAGCTATGCCGCCGACCTGCCGGAGAGCACCGAAGTGGTGGCCGGGAGCCGGTGGCCGCGCGATTACAGCGGACCGCCGCTGTTGTCCCTGACCACCGATCTCGCCGAAGGTTTCGGCATCGACGTCGGCGACACCTTGACGGTCAACGTGCTCGGCCGCGAGGTCACCGCCGAGATCGCCAATCTGCGCCGCGTCGACTGGTCAACTCTGGATCTCAACTTCGCCCTGCTGTTTGCGCCGGGCACCCTGGAAGGCGCGCCCCAGACCCACATCGCCACGGTCTATGTCGCACCCGCCGACGAAGCCGCCTTGCTGCGCACCGTCACCGACCGCCTGCCCAACGTCTCGGCCATCGGTATCCGCGAAGTGCTCGCCAATGTGGCGCGCACCCTGGAGCGCATCGGCCTGGTGTTTCAGGCCATGGCGGGGGTGGCTCTGGTGACGGGGTTTCTGGTGCTGGCCGGGGCGATTTCCGCCGATCAGCATCGGCGTATCCACGACGCGGTGATCTTCAAGGTATGCGGTGCCACGCGCCGCGACATCCTGAGCGCCTTTGCCGCCGAATTCCTGTTGCTCGGCCTGGCTGCCGCGGCGATCAGCGCCCTGGTGGGCGGACTGGCAGCCTGGGGGATTCTCGAAGGGTTGATGAATACGCCTTTCAGCCTGCGCGGCGGCACGGTGCTGTTGACCCTGAGTGTCGGGCTGGCCCTGACTCTGGCTTTAGGGCTGGCGGGCACCTGGAAGGCCCTGGGGCAGAAGCCGGCGGCTTATCTGCGGGAGGATTGAAGGGTTGTGGGCATTTGTCCTTGGTCGTTGGTTTTGACGTATTTCGTCACGGAGCTGTGTTAGGCTGGAGCCATGGCCGATTCCGAAACCCTTGAGAAAAAACTCGCCATCCTCGCCGAGAGCGCCAAATATGACGCGTCCTGTTCGTCGAGCGGCAGTACGCGCTCCCCGGCTGGCGGGTTGGGCAATGTTGCGCGCAGCGGGGTTTGCCACAGCTGGTCGGCGGACGGGCGCTGTATTGCGCTGCTCAAGATTCTGCTCACCAACGCCTGCATTTACGATTGCGCCTATTGCGTCAACCGGCGCAGCAACGATGTGCCGCGCGCCACTCTCACCCCCGGCGAGGTGGCGGATATCACCATCAATTTCTACCGGCGCAACTACATCGAAGGGTTGTTTCTCAGCACCGGCGTGCTGCGCGATCCTGACTACACTATGGAGCAGTTGCTCGCCGCCGTGCGTAAACTGCGCGAAGATCATCGTTTCGGGGGCTATATTCACCTCAAGCTGGTGCCCGGCGCCGATGCGCGCTGGGTTGAAGAAGCGGGGCGCTACGCCGACCGGGTAAGCATCAACATCGAGCTGCCCAGCGCCGCGAGCCTCGGGCAACTGGCGCCGGACAAGGGGCGCGCGGCGATTCTCGAGCCCATGACCCTCGCCGGACGGCTCATCACCGAGAGCCGCGCCGCGCGGCGCAAGAGTCGCAAAGCGCCGGTGTTCGCCCCGGCGGGGCAGAGCACCCAATTGATTGTCGGCGCCACCCCCGAAAGCGACCGGCACATTCTGCGCCTGTCCGAATCTCTCTATCAGCGCATGGATCTCAAGCGCGTCTACTACTCCGCCTTCATTCCCGTGAGTACCGATAATCGCCTGCCGGTTTTGACCGCCCCGCCCCTGTTGCGCGAGCACCGCCTCTATCAGGCCGACTGGTTGCTGCGCTTCTACGGTTTTGCCGCCGAGGAAATTCTCAGCGAAGAACAGCCCGATCTCGACACGGCGCTTGATCCCAAAGCAGGCTGGGCGCTGCGCAACCTGCACCTGTTTCCCGTCGAGGTGAACCGCGCCGATTACGAGATGCTGCTGCGCGTGCCCGGAATCGGGGTGCGTTCGGCGCGCAAAATTCTGCGCGCGCGACGGGGCGGCGCGCTGGGTTTCGATGCGTTGAAGCGTCTGGGCATCGTTCTCAAGCGCGCCCGCTATTTTTTGACCGCCCAGGGACTGTATTTCGGCGAGGCGGATCTGGCAGCCGCCAACCTGCGTGAACGCTTGCTGGCCCTGCCTGCGCCGCAAAAGAAATCAGCGCAACAACTCGATCTGTTCGCGGGAGGGGCCGAATCACAGGAACACTTTTCCGCGACGGTGACAGGGGAAATGTAGGAGCGATCGCCTATCTTGCCGGCCTCAGCCCTCGCTATTGTCGCTTTTGTCGTTTTTCCGCAAGTCGGCCATTCTCACGTCCAGACCGCCTCCCTTGATGTGCAAATCGTGCTGGGAGAAGGGGATTTCAACGCCATGTTCGGCGAACTTGTCATAAATAGCGAAATTGACGGAGCTTACCAACCTTCCCCGGCGGTGCACCTGACTGGAACTCCAGACGCGCAACTCAAAGAGAAGACCGCTGTCGCCGAATTCCCTCAGGCACACTGTCGGCTCAGGACTGGCCAGGATATCCGGATTGTTCGCCGCGACCTCCAGCAATAGTTTTTCCACCAGTCGCGCGTTGCTGCCGTAGGCGACGGAAACCTGAATGCGAAAGCGTACCAGAAATTCGTTATGGCTCCAGTTGACCACATTTTCGACGATGAATTTGGAGTTCGGCACAATGATGGAGATATTGTCGTTGGTGACCACCGTGGTGCTGCGCCCGCCGATGTGAATCACGTCGCCTTCGATATTGCCCACAACAATGCGGTCGCCGACTTTGATGGGGCGCTCGAACAAAATGATCAGGCCGCTGATGAAATTGCTGACGATGTTTTGCAGGCCGAAGCCGAGGCCGATGCCCGCCGCACCGGCCAGGACGTTAAGCGTGGTGAGATCGATCCCCGCTGTCTGCAGGATGACGACAAAGCCGATCACCAGAACAAAGTAGCGAATGATCGACCCGGTCGCCTGTCTGACCCCAATGCTCATCCGCGTTCTGGTCAAGGCATTTTCGACCATCCAGCGGCGCAATTTCCCGCTGAGGTAGAAGAGGAGAAAAAGAAAAACGACCAGGTAGATTATGGTTCCGAGGGTGACATAGGTATCGCCGAGAGCGAAGAGACGAATCCCCAGAACCTCTTTTGCGCGCTCAAACCAGGCTTGATCTATCTGCATGCCTGTCTCCCAGGGTTAATTGAGGAAAAAACGGCGCGAATGCGCACCTATCAAAAATATAGACGGGATAGAGCGATTGTCATCCCCTCCCGGTAGAGGCTTGGGCCTGAGCTGAGAAAGAGCGGGGCGCAAAACCGAGCCAGGGATCAGCTTTTCCGGATTTAACACCCTGCATTTCCGGCGATCCAGACCGATCCTGATCGCCATTGGGTTTTTGGCTCTTTCACAGCGGCCCGAGACCTTCCATCCTTGAGGGGTCCCGGGTTGTCGGCGGATTTCCATCCGGGTGTTTTCACAGGCGGTGAAACGTGATAACAATACCAGATCGCATCGTTATTGAACGCCTTTGAATTACAGTGAGAAAGGTCAACAATCATGAAATTTGATCAGATCGGGCTGATGGTGCCGGATATTCTGCTCCCCGCAGAACAGGTCGATATGCAGCGCTGGGCGGTCATCGCCTGTGATCAGTACACCTCCGAGCGTGCTTATTGGCAACGCCTCGCCCAGCAGGTGGGCGAGGCGCCTTCGACACTGAAACTGATTTTGCCCGAAGTCTATCTCGAGGACGCCGATGTTGAACAGCGCATCCGTGCGATCAATCAGACCATGGCGGATTACCTTGTCCAAGGGCTGTTCAAGAAGCTGTCAGAAACCATGATTCTGGTGGACCGGCGCACTGTGCAGGTGCCCTCACGCAAAGGATTGATGGTTGCTCTGGATCTTGAGCGCTATGATTACCGGCCGGGCTCACAGAGCCTGATCCGCGCCACAGAGGGTACCATCGTCGAGCGTCTGCCGCCGCGCATCAGGGTACGGGAAAATGCCCCCATCGAACTGCCCCATATCATGGTGCTCATCGATGACCCGCAGCGTACCGTGATCGAGCCCCTTTTCGAGGCGAAGCTTGAAAAAGCCTATGATTTCGAGCTGCTCAACAACGGCGGACACTTACGGGGTTATCGGGTGGATCAGCCGCAACTGATTGAACAGGTGGTCAGGGCCTTGGAGCACTTGGCCGCCCCCGAAGTGTATCGCGATCGCTACAATGTGGAGGGCGAGGTGATGCTCTACGCCATGGGCGACGGCAATCACTCCTTCGCCACCGCCAAAGCCATCTGGGAGAGGATCAAGGAGCAGGCCGACGACCCGCGTCAGGTGATGGACCACCCGGCCCGCTTCGCCCTGGTGGAACTGGTCAACGTCCATGACCCGGGGCTTGAATTCGAGGCCATTCACCGCGTACTGTTCGAGGTGGATGCTGCCTTGCTCCAGCGCGAACTGAACGAATATTTCGCCGCACGCAAAACCCCGCTGACACTCAGCCCTTGCGCGGATTTCAAGAGCGCCCAGGAATCGGCCCAAAAGGCTGAAGGCGCTCATGCCTTCGTCATGGTCCTGCCCGGCGCCTGCTTTGCCTGCGAAGTCGCCGATCCTGAATACACCCTGGAAGTGGCCACCCTGCAGGCGTTTCTGGACGATTTTCTGCGCCGCCATCCCGAGGTGCGTATCGATTATATCCACGGTGAGCGCGAAGTGACCGACCTCGGCGGGCAAAAAAATAACGCGGGCTTCTACCTGCCGGCCATCTCCAAGCACGACTTTTTCCGCACCATCGTCATCGATGGTGCCCTGCCGCGCAAAACCTTCTCCATGGGCGAGGCCGACGAAAAACGCTTTTACCTCGAATGCCGCAAGATCTCAGCCTGAAGGCCATGCCGATTTCCCCGGAAACTCTCATCTGTGAGGCCACCGGCGCGGCTCAAGCGCAGCGGCGCGCGCGGATCCAGTCTCTGTGGAGCGGTTACGGCGAGATCGTTCGCTATGCTTTGCAGGGAAGCGAGCTTGCGAGCGTCGTCGTCAAGAACGTTATCTTTCCCACCGCGATCGACCACCCCCGCGGTTGGCACAACGATGTCGGGCATCAGCGCAAGGTGCGCTCCTATGAAGTGGAGATGGCCTGGTACCGCGACTGGAGCCGCCGCTGTGACCAGCACTGCCGGGTGCCGCGTTGCTACGCTTTGCGTACGTTCGGCGAGCGCCACCTGATGGTGCTGGAGGATCTCGACGCGGCCGGCTTTCCCCGCCGCAAGGAGCGCCTCGACCGGCACGAAGCTCTGGCCTGCCTGAGCTGGTTGGCTCACTTTCACGCTCTCTTTTTGGGCGAAAAACCCACCGACCTCTGGCCCATCGGCAGCTACTGGCATCTCGCCACCCGCCAGGCGGAATGGCGGATGATTAAGGATGCGGCGCTTCGCCAGGCCGCCGCAACGCTTGACGCACGGCTCAATGCCTGCCGCTTCCAGACCCTCATCCACGGCGATGCCAAAGTCGCCAATTTCTGTTTTTCCCAAGACGGCCGCCGTGTGGCCGCGGTAGATTTTCAGTACGTGGGCGGGGGCTGCGGGATGAAGGATGTGGCCTACTTCCTCGGCAGCTGTCTCGATGAGCGCGAGCAGCGCGAGAGGGAGGGCGATCTGCTCGATGGCTATTTCGCGGCACTTCGCCGCGCCTTGAAAGTGCGGGGGAAAGACTTCGATTCCTCCGCGCTTGAGGCCGAGTGGCGCGCCATCTTTCCCCTGGCCCAGGCCGATTTCTATCGCTTTCTGGTCGGCTGGTGTCCGGAGCACTGGAAGGTTCACGATTACAGCCGCAAGGTGGCGCTCACAGTGGTGGCGGGGCTGCTCAAAGAGGAGGGGTGACGCTGCTCGACGGGGCGCAAAAAAGGAGGCACGTACCTTTCTTGTTTTCTTTCTCGACCTATTCCCCCGCCGCCGATTTTTTCTCCCGCCGCGCCCACAGATGGGCCAGCACCACGGTCAGGCCCACGGCGATGAAAATCCGCACCCCGAGAATGATCCAGCCGTTGGCGCCCAGAACCACGAAGATCAGAGTATCCTCGACCACGGCATGACAGGTGGCGAGAAACAGCCCCAGCAGGAAAAGTTCCCGACGCGGCAGGCGTTTTTCCTGGGCGATGCGGATGATGATGCCGGCGCCGTAGGCGATGCCGAGAAAGATGCCGGTGAACAGGGGCACGGCCGCTTCCCGCGAGAGCCCCATGCCGCGCATGAGGGGATCGACGGCGTTGCCGGCGCGGCGAAAGACGGGCAGGTAGCGCAGCACCTCGAAAGCCGTCACTAGGGGGACAATGATCAACAACAGCTTGGCCGATAGGGCCAGGGCGCCCAGGGTCGCGGAAAAAAGGGCCTCCATCATCCCCCCCAGATCCGGTGAAAAATTTCCAGGGTCAGACCCGCCGCCGCGGCGATCAGCAGGCGGCACAGGGTGAGAAAGCCGCCACGCGTGCCGATGCTGCCGAGAACCCCGCCCTCGAGGATCAGGTTGTGGGCGATGCCCATCATGAGCCCGCACTGGGTGAGCTGCCAGGGGGTGAGTTCCAGAGGCGCCAAAATAGCGATGGCGGCGTAGATGTTGAGAAGAAAAGCGGCGATGAAGGCGAAGGCGGCCTCGCCGGGCAGGCCGAAATACTTCATCAGCGGCGCGAACAGTCCTCCCAGCCAGAGCATAGCGGCCGTATCCTTGAGCAAATCCACCAGGATGTAGAGGGGCAAAACGAACTTGATCAGCTTGAACGAGGTCTGCATCCCGCTAAAGAAGCCGGTGCGCAGGCGCTCGGGGATGGAGGGCACCAGACTGGGTTCCATGGGGGGCGCGCTCCTCTGCCTGGCTATGGCTGCTCGTGGGTTTGACCGGCGGGCGAGGCGCTCGTGACCGGGGGGGCTTCGACCACGCGCACCGGAAAGGGCTCGGTGACGCTCCCCGCATAGAGCGTGCGATGGGGAAAGGGAATTTCGATGCCTGCTTCGTCAAAGGCACGCTTGATACTCATCTGCATGCTGTTGCGCAATTCCAGGAAGTTTTCCCGCTTGGCCCATACCGAAAACTGGATATTGAGGGACGAATCTCCGAACCCGTTGAAAACGAAAAGGGGCTTAGGTTCATCCAGGCACAGGAGGTTTTTGTCGGCGACCTCCAAGAGTACCTTGCGCACGCGGTCGAGATCTTCCTTGTAGGCCACGCCCACCTGAATGTCGAAGCGGCGGATGGGGAAGCGGGTGAGGGTGGTCACTTCGGTTTTGATGAGCGTTTCGTTGGGAATGCGCACGTACAGGTTGTCGAAGGTGCGCAGTTTCACCGACAGCAGATCCACGGAAAGAACCTCGCCGACGGTGTTGCCCACCTTGATCATGTCGCCGGTGGAAAAGGGTCGCTCGCCGATGAGAAACAGGCCGCTGATGAAGTTGGAGGCCGAAGTTTGCGAGGCAAAGCCGATGGCCACCGAGAGCACGCCCGCCGCGCCCAGCAGCACCCCCAGGCTGAAGCCCAGTTCCCGCAGCGCGGAGGCCAGAAACAAGCCGAGAATAAGATAATAGGCCAGGCGGCGAAATATGGCGGCGCGGTGGAGATCAAAGCGGCGCGTCGTGAACCGCTGCACCAGACGCGAAGCAAAGCGCGCCAGCAGAAAGCCCGCCACCAGAAACAACGCCGCGCGAAAGGCTTTTAGTACATGTTCGCCTGCGACTAAATCCAAAACGGAATCCAACATCATCAGCTCCCCAGGGAGTTTTGTCAGGTTCTTACCCGAACAGATCGCTAAAAGCCCGCACCAAGCCGCCGCGTCCCGGCTGAGTGCGCGGGCCGCTCAGCCGTTCGGCATGGGGTGCGCACCGGGACGGGCCGGGCACCACGCGCAAGCTTGCCATGTCGCTGTCCGCCGACCGCGTGAGGTGCACCTCCTCGGTCCACAGGCTCCAGTCGGCATCACCGTACACCGACAGCAGCGGCGCGGGCAAACTCAGCTTTTCAATGGGCAGCAGGCTGCTCGCCTCGTTGCGCACTTTCACCGGCGTCACCGCCCGGTGGGCCCGGCGCGGAACGTCGTCCAGGTGGCTGCGGGCACTGGTTCGCGCAGCGTAGCAGAGTTCGCCCTCCCGGGTGGAGGGGCCGAACCAGGTATCCGACATCTGCTGCACCGGCATCTCGCGCAAGCTGCGCGCCGGCTCGCCGAGATCCAGAGAGATCCATACCGGTGAGCTCAGAAACAAGGTGGCCTCTTCGCCCGGCGGCACGAACACCGACTGATAAGCGCGGAACACCACCGCTCGGTCGGCCAGCAGCGGCCGTATTTGCAGGCGCCCCGGGCTCGCGGAGAACACAAAGCGTTCGGCCGCCGCCTCCTCTGGCATCTGGTCCAGTGGCTCTACCTGGGCATGGGCGGCTGGAATTTCGTCGCCCAGATCCCGCGCCGTCCACAACCACCAAACATCGTCACCGCGAAACATTCTTACCGTAATCGGGCCCATCACATATTTCAGTCCCCGGCCGGCGGCCACTTTCCGCCCGGACCACCAGGGGAGGCTCATCTGCGTGTCGTTCACGATCCTTCCTTTCGGGAAAAATGTCTGGCGGGCGGACTATTTGTTCAACACCGGCTCCCGAACAATCTCGGCCACAGCGGCAGCCTGCGCTATCAGGTTCTCTTCCACGCCCATTTCCCTGAGGGTTTCGCCGAGGAGTTCGACGATGGCATCGAAATGCATGTCGCTCAGGCCTTTTTCCTCGACCAGATGCGCATGGGCGGCGCGCATGTCCTGGCCGGAATAGGTGACTGGCCCGCCAAAGGCAAATATCAGAAATTCCTTCTGCTTGGCGGCCTGCCGCTGCATGTCGACCCCTTCAAAAAAGTCGCTGACGCGGTCATCGGCAAGCACCTTGGCGTAGAAGCGATCGACCGCTGCATCAACCGCCGCTTCGCCCCCAAGTTGTGCATACAGAGACGGCTCGGGTGATTTTGTTTCCGCGGCAGTCGGCTCCTGAGATTGGGCGGCGGTGTGCATGGCCGAGAAGCTTTGGCCGGCGGGCGCCGCCAGGAAAACCAAGGCGGTGATGAGGGTCAAAGATGTCTTTTTCATGCCGGTGACTCCTTCCTGTGAGTGGGCTGGTGTGGCTGAAAAGAAGAAAATAGCATAGTTTTTGTTCTTGTGGTCTTTTGTTCCGGCACTTCGGATTGTGGCTCCCGTTGTGACCAATCATGTTCATCTGCTGGTGAGGGATCAGGGCGCGAACCATTGCATTTCTCCGGCCATACAATTGCTCGCCGGGCGCACCGGGCAGGAATACAATCAACGCAAACAGCGCAGAGGTGCCTTCTGGGAAGGTCGCTTTCATGCGACAGCCGATAGAATCGGGTGAGCATCTTTTACGCTGTCTGGAGTATATCGATTTTTAGAGCCGGTGTCGTCAGCCACCCGGAAGAATGGGCGCATGGTGGGTATATTGAGATTCAAGGGCGGCGTTGCTGCAACCGGCTCCTCGATCTTGATGCCCTGGCGAGTGTCGCCGGCATCGGCACCTTGTCTGTACTGGAAGATATTTACCAAGAGTGGGGGGCAAAAGGTGTTGCGCACCCATGATCTGGGGCGCAACGAAACCTGGAGCCACCTTGCTGGCGGAAGCGAAGCTTTTGTTCTCAGGCTCCAGGGTAGGCTCGGTGTGCGCGACAAAACCGCAACATTGTCGGCCAGGGCGATTTTTTCTCAAATTATAGTTTCTGGTAATCTCCCTTAATCAGCTTAGCACTGCCAGATATGAGGGTGACGAATTTGAGGTCGCCGCCGTCTTCCCCCGCGCCGAAGACGTGAAGAACCTCGATCTGTGTGTTTTCGTCTTCCGGTGTGATGACATCACCCGGCAAAATCTCATATTCCGCTCCCAAACTCATGACCACGACACCATCGCTGCTTGTGCGGCGAGAACCCGTGTTATCGCAGGCGACCAGGGAAAACATTAGGGCAAAAATGAAACCCAGGATGTTGATTTTCATGGATGTTTTCATCCTGTCACTCCTTGTCAAAAACGCAGCTCACGAGTGACCCTGGTCTGGATGCGGAATAGAGGATGCCCCAGGTCGTCCGTTTCCACGAGGATTTGGTTGCCTGCTTCAAAAGTTCCTTCAACTACGGTTGTCGCTACCACGAAATACATGCCGAGTTCTTCATCGTATGCCTCGTAGAATGTGGTGCTTTCGCCATCATGATGGGTTTCCACCACGGCGCGTAAGCGTCGTCCGCTGCTCTCCTCTATCTCGACCTCGGTCAGCAGGCTGCCGTCAGCTTGGAGGAGGGTTTCAGCGCCAGGGATGTTGAATACAGCCTCGCTGACATTGATCTTTTCCCCAAGCTCATCCTTGAGAGTCACGCGATGAACGGCGCTGCCGTCGTTACGCGCCTCGATTTCGATTTCGGCCAAGATCTTTTGTTCTTTGACCAGTGTCTCCGTGGTTGCGGTCGTCACGATTTTGGAAGGATTGCCCTGTTCGTCCATGACGACGGTTGTTTCCGAACCGGGCAGGTCGCTGCGCGCGACGATGGTGAAGACTTCGCTGCCTTGTTCGTCGCGAACGGTCAGTCGGTGCTTGATTGCAGGGCCTTCGTCTTGCTGGAGACCCTCGCCTGTTTCCGTGGCGACTCGGCGGGCATACTCGGCAAAGATCGTCATGTCGGCTGTGACTTGATCGTAAGCCCGACTCCATCCACTGAAATAATAGCCCTGAGGTGCTTGCGGGATGGGCGCAACGGCTGCTTGGCCATGGGTGATATTTTGGGTCAAATCGCCGCCGCCGATGCTGACTCCGTCACCGATATCGAATGCGACCCTATAGGTGTTGACGGCAAAGCTGAAAACAGCTTCGCAGGCTTCATGCGTTTCTTCGATGAGATATATGTTGCCGTTCCAATCGCCCGCGGGGCAGGTTCCTCCAACACTCTCCAGGGGGCTGAAGCCAATGGCGGGAGTCAAGGTGAATTGGACGCTTTCGCCGTATTCAACGGTTAGATTTGAGGGATCGGCAGTGCCTCCGTCTCCGGCGACGGCGGTGATTTGATAGGGAGGTATTCTCGCCCCGATAATCCAGGCGGGGTTTGCTTCCTGAACGAGGTCAGTCGTCCAGGCCAGGAAGGGATAACCCCGAAGAATTTCAGGGTCCTCGACGACTTCCCAATCAGAGAGGGTGATGGCAGAATACATCTCCTCTGTGGTTTTGCCGAAACCTCCGGCACTTTCGGTTCGCCCGGAGCTTTGGGTATCCCAGAAACTGGTCAGGATGGTGCCATCGATGTCTGCGCCGACCAGGCCGCCGACATGATTAAGACCGGTGACGACGCCTCGGGCATAGCTGTTTAGAATCGTTGAAGTTTCCAATTGGCCGATCAGTCCACCTGCCTGGATTCCGCCTTCGATTGGTCCTGATGCATAATTGTCGATTCCTTGAGAGTTATAGAGATATCCTACGAGCCCGCCAAGGTTTGCGCCGGTTCCGCCGACGGAAACCTCGGCGAAACACCGAGAAATGTTGGAGTTCTCGGCCCAGCCGATTAGCCCGCCGACATCGGTTCTGCCGCTGAGGGTACCGCCGGCGCCGACTTCTTCAATTGTGCAGTCAAGCGCCTTGCCCGCCAACGCTCCGATCTGGTCACGGCCCTCTACGGAAAAATTCTCAAGAAAGAGATGGCGGATCGAGGCGCCGTCAATGAACCCGAAAAGGCCCTGGAAATCCTGATCTCTTTGGATGTGAAGATTGCGCAAAGTGTGACCGTTGCCGTTGAGAGTGCCGACAAAAGGATCCTCAAGGCTGCCGATGGGATGCCATCCCTCGCCGGCATTAAAATTCGAGTCATCGAAGCTGATGTCTTCGACCAGAATGAAGTGTTTGTCCGGATAGTCACGGATGGCATCAAGTTGTTCGATATTCGTGATTTTGTAGGGATCGTCTTCGCTGCCCACCCCTTCCGGGAAAATAATGAAGTATGCCGTGACGCTGATGTTTTCGGTAACCTGAGCGTCGGTACGGTTGAGGCTGGTCAAACCGTCGCTCCATTTATCGAAGTAATAACCCTCCGCGGGCACGGCAATGACTTCCTGCCCGCTTTCTCCATGGTTTACGGTTTGAACTGTGTCACCGCTGAGAGCACCGTTCTCTCCGGCGATGTATGTCAAAGTGTATTGATTTGTACTGTAAATAGCGGTGATGCTGAGATCAGCGGTCACGCTGCTGAAGCTGCCGTCCCAACCGGTGAAGGTTTTGCCTGCCGGTGCGCTGAGTTCGGGCGCTGCGGCCGCCTGTCCGTGGGTCACCGTTTGGCTCAACTCACCGCCGCCGGTGCGCGAGCCGCCGGCCAGATCGAAGCTGACGCTGTAGGTGGTGTCGACATACTGCGCGGTGATGCTGAGATCCGCCGTGACAATATCGAAGCNATCGAAGCTGACGCTGTAGGTGGTGTCGACATACTGCGCGGTGATGCTGAGATCCGCCGTGACAATATCGAAGCTGTTGTCCCAACCGGTGAAGGTTTTGCCTGCCGGTGCGCTGAGTTCGGGCGCTGCAGCCGCCTGTCCGTGGGTCACCGTTTGGCTCAACTCACCGCCGCCGGTGCGCGAGCCGCCGGCCAAATCGAAGCTGACGCTGTAGGTGGTGTCGACATACTGCGCGGTGATGCTGAGATCCGCCGTGACAATATCGAAGCNCCGCCGCCGGTGCGCGAGCCGCCGGCCAAATCGAAGCTGACGCTGTAGGTGGTGTCGACATACTGCGCGGTGATGCTGAGATCCGCCGTGACAATATCGAAGCCGTTGTCCCAACCGGTGAAGGTTTTGCCTGCCGGTGCACTGAGTTCGGGCGCTGCGGCCGCCTGTCCGTGGGTCACCGTTTGGCTCAACTCACCGCCGCCGGTGCGCGAGCCGCCGGCCAGATCGAAGCTGACGCTGTAGGTGGTGTCGACATACTGCGCGGTGATGCTGAGATCCGCCGTGACAATATCGAAGCNATCGAAGCTGACGCTGTAGGTGGTGTCGACATACTGCGCGGTGATGCTGAGATCCGCCGTGACAATATCGAAGCTGTTGTCCCAACCGGTGAAGGTTTTGCCTGCCGGTGCACTGAGTTCGGGCGCTGCAGCCGCCTGTCCGTGGGTCACCGTTTGGCTCAACTCACCGCCACCGGTGCGCGAGCCGCCGGCCAGATCGAAGCTGACGCTGTAGGTGGTTGCTGTAAATGTTGCCACGACCGTGCAGCCCGAAGATATGGCGCTGGTTGTATAGGTGTTGCCGTCAAGGCTGCCGCCGCAGGTGCCGCCAACGCTCGCAATGCTGTACCCGGGTTGCGGTAAAAGGGTGAACTGGGCCGTTGCCCCATCTCCCACGGTTTGTGCCGAACTCGGACTGATACTGCCGCCGACGCCTGCAGAAGGTGTCACCGTGTGGAATATGTCTCCGAGAGGCCCGGTTGGGTCCGGGGGAATCGAATCAAAAGCCTGGCCGTTTTTCAATGTTTCGCCGGCCGGGTTGTCGAGAAAAAGGTAGGGGCTGAACACCGTGTCATCGAGGTTGAAAGCGGCAAAACCCAGTCGGTATGTCCCGGCCTCGCCGGCCCTGAAGGTCGCAAACTGCCAACCGGTACTGCCGCCGTCGCCGGTACTCCAATTGCCGGTCCCCGTAACGGTCGCACCGAGAATCATGACCTGTTCGCGCAGGCCGTAAATTCTTGAGGTATCGTCCGAGGGATTGCTGGTGTTGACGAAGGATACGAAGGAAGCGTCGTTGAAAGGGGCATAATCGGTCGCGACATAATTCCAGGCCAGGGTGAACTGCTGCCCGGCGTCAAGTGTCAGATCTCGATAGATATAAGCAAAATTCGTGGAGTTGGGAAATTCGCTGGTGATGTAGTCTTTGCTCCCAGGGGCCATTTCAAAAACCGTTGCCACCATGTCCAGATCACTGAAAGGGGAGCTGACATTTTCCGGCGGAAATACAACGGCCATCTGCGTCCCGTGTGGGCGGATCGTCCAAAGGCCGCCATCGTCCAATTCCGTAGTGTCAATCTGGAAATCCTCGCTAACCGTGACCCCCTCGGCAGTCCACCCCGTAAGCCCATCTTCAAATCCCAAGCTCGGCAAATCGGCGTGGGCCGTTGATGCAATCAGAAATAGCCCCGTCAAAACGGCTGCCGACAAGGTCCGCCAAATCGGTCTGCCCTCCCGTTGCCTTAAGAATTTTTTTGCGGAACCCAACCTGCCGTTCACGTTAAATGATCCCATGGACGCCCCCTGGCTTGTACTATCTGTGGTTTGAACTTACACGTTGCGGGAAAAACGGGTTTTCGGCTTTCCACAATCCGTTCGCCCAATCGAGATTTCTCAGGAACGAGGGCGCTGGAACAGAGGCGGTGGCGTGAAAGGATTCTAACAATTTGCATTGTATAATCTTATTTGGTAATGTCAAACAAAAAAAGATAGATTTAATCTTTCGCAAAAGTTTTCCGGGCACATGTTTGCTCACCCCTCGGCAGGTGGCAGCTGAATTGTTTGCCAGATGATCGTGGGAAATCGGCCCTCTTTTTGTGGGCTTATAATGGATTGACAATTCTCGAAATCATTCATGTCTGTAACGAATATAAGGTTTTAGAAGTCGGAGCGATGTTTCAGGGAGGGGGGCGCAGTGAGAGTCCGAGAATAAAAAAAGTGATCAGGCAAGGAGGGTGCCCGATCACTTTTTTTTAATTTCAATTGGTCTTGGTTGGTTTTGTCTTCAAGTTTAATGAAACTGTCAGAAATCTCGACATCAATACTTTCTCTTGTCTTTATCTTTGTCTTTATCTTTGTCTTTGCGGTATTCAGGCCTGTCCTGGGTCATTCCCCGATCGTCTTCCCAGTAGGGAGAAACACCATAAAATTGATGAATCTCAGCACCTTGAGTTCGATCGCTCAGTACGGCCTGGATATCGTTCTCAGGGATTGCTCTCAGTTGATCTTTGGATCTGTTGAGAGTAAGAGAAACCTTCTCGCCTATCATCTGGTCAGTGATCTGGGCGCGCCCTTCAAACGCATTAAAAGGCACGACGTAGCGATCTGTACCGACGCCCAAGATGCCGCCGCTTTTCATGACCACATAACCAATTTTGCCTTGTTGAAGGTCGACCAGAAGTTTGTCAATCTCGCCGATCTTCTCATTGTTGCGATCCAGCACTTCACTCCCCACCAGATCGTCCGCCATCAGCAGGGTTGTCCTTTCACCCACTGCTTTTTCACCCGCTGCAAATACTGCAGGGGCCATGAACAAACCAAGGGAGAACAAAGCTGCGGTAATAAGACTTATCTTTTTCATTCTAGTCTCCTTTTTAGATTGTGACGCAACCAACTGTGACCAGCTGCCCTGGTTGCAAATTCCATATGGAGACATGACATCTTCTCGGCAATTAGGTTATTAGTGAACGTTGCCGGATTTCCGATGTTTTCCTCCTTTGTGAACTTAGTCTATCGTCTGCTGTGAACTTGTCAACAATCCTGGAGATGAAAAAAAGCCAACGAAAAAAACTGAACCAGTTGCTCATTTTTCGTAAGGATCTCTTGGCGGAAGGAAAGATGTTGCTTTCAATATTTTGAACAATGCAGCGCTGTGGGAGGGGGGGGTCCGGGAGGCTGGGATTTAAGCGCAAGGCCTGCCCTTGAGGCTCGCGGGCGACGCGTTGTTTTCTGGAGAGACACGGCAAAACAAAGGACGGGGGCCGCAGAGATGCGAAGAGAGGGTAGGGAGCGATGATCGGTCAGTCCTCGAAATGACCTTTCCGCGCGCTGTCTGCGCGCTGCTTTAAGTCCGCGTTATAAAGATTGAAATTTCAAGTGACTCAGCCGCGTGAGACGTAGGGCTGCTTCATCTTCGGCCAGCGATCTGGGTAAGATTACCGTCACACCATATTCGCCGTGCAGTAAATCATCCTTGCCCTCGGTGGTTCCGATTCTTTCTTCCCGAAGAAAATCAATAATTTCAGAAAGATGGGCCATGCCAATAGTGAATATAGCATGCTTGTTTTCTGTGCCCCCGTTCTGATAGGCGCTTTCCACCGCCGCAGGTATGTTTTTCAACATGGCGACCGAGCGTTTTTTTTGAAAATCATCCAGTTGCTTAAAAAGCCCCTCGTTCAACTCACCTCTCTGCTCGGCGAGTTCTCGTACCAAACGAACTACCGTATGGTAGAGGTTTTCGTCTTCCACCTGTGCAAGAGTAACTCGGAATTGGCGGGAGAGAAGGATATCCGCGCTGACGAATTTTCGCGTGTCTTGTAGCTGCGTTCTGAGACTCTGATTGTCGAGGAACGCAGCTTCATCCGTAAAAAAAGATTGGGGCTTGTGCGCGGTCCGCGCCTCGCCGGACTGGAAAAAACCTTCCGGCAGAAGAAGTTCCACCTTCCTTTGGCGAATGAGCCACTCGCCGATCCGGTAGATCTCCATCTGGGCGCGCACCGTTTTCTCGCCGTTTTTGCCATCGACGCTGCTGCGGTGGGCCTGGCCGATAATGTAGATCTGGTTATTTGCGCTCGGGTTTTTCTGGTAAATAACCTGGCCGTAACTGCTTGGCAGCAAGGGGGAGTCGAGCAGGACGGGAGCCGATTCCAAGGCAAAGGCCGGGAGCGCACCGAACACCAGGATTATGGCGGCAAGAATCTTTAGAGCGCACCGGGGTAGAGCGGAGAAGGCAGACATGTCACAAATACCTCGACGGTGAAATTTTTCCCAAAAAGTCAAGGCATTGCGAAGAAGGGCAAGGGGGTTCTGGCAGTCCCGCTGTCATGGGAAACGTTCCCTGTAGACCGGTAACTTTGCGTCTCCACCTTTCGATGGGTTTGCCTTTGACAGAATGTTGGGATGAGGAATGTTTTTTTGTCGTTACCGCTTTCTTTAAGAATATTGTTATTTGCAATTATTGCATAAAGATATTTAATTGTCAGGGTAAGAGAAAGGCGCCGCTTGTGTCAATGACAATTGTGAAAAATTAATATTTTTGCGGCGGGATTCGGTTTTTCTGCTGAATGGTTGCCAATAAGGTCGGTGTTGGTTGCCGATTGAGGATGAAACCCCTCACAGGCGCCCTTCAGGGATCAGCCCCTGTTTCAAGGCGCCAACCTGCTGAGGCGTGTAAGGGGCTTGGAACAACTCCGGTGTTTCGTGAAGGGCACGGAACAGATCCACGATAAAATGGACGCGCTGCTCAAGCACGGCCCAGTCTGTGGCACCTGTCTGCCGTAAGCTGTCGGGAGTAGGATCGATGCGCACCAGCAGGGCGCGCAGTTCGGGGTTGCTGAGTTCTTTAAGCTGGGGTGGAAAGTCTTCCTCCAGGTCTGCCCCCATCCGCAGGAGACGGCCATCGGGCAGTTCCAGAACCATGAGCTTATCGGTAATAATCTGGCGAAGTTCTCTGCGCACCGCTTCGAGAAAGACATCGATTGCCCTTTGCAGAGGCGTTGGTCTGCGGGTGAACCCCATCAGCAGTTTGCGACCGGTCACCAGCAGACTGCCACGCGGAAAGGCGGCGGCCAGAAGCCGGTCGGTAAACTCCCTGGAATCGATGACCGTAGCATTGAGGGCGGCGGCAATTTCAGGCTGGGCGCGCGTCTGCTCGTGGTAGCCGATTTCGATGTTGGCCAGCAGTTTGAGTTCCGCCCGCTCCTTGCCGACAGAAGCGGCGAGTTCTGCGGCGTAATGGGTAAAGGCGCTACAGAGGTAATCCTGCCCTTGCGGTGGATCGCCCGCTCGCAGCGCCGCGCAGAAGGTTTCCATTGTTGCAGGCGAGAAGGGTGCGCCGTCCGCTTCAAGGGACAGAAAGCGCGCAAATTCGCGTGCAATTTCCTCAAAGATCTTTTTATTGCCTTTGGCAACCTCCGCGCTCATGCGCGCCAATATTGCCGCAGGGTCAACCAGCTCCCACACCACTCGTAAAATCTCATCACGTTGCAGCCTGGCACCGAACCGCTGCGCCACGTCGGCAAGATGCCGGGCCGCCTGTGCCGCCAAAGTTTTCGAGCGGATCAGGCGCTCAAGGGTGTGCTGCAGATCATCCTGGCGGATGGTCTGCCCCGCTTGTCGCGAGGCCCAGGTGCCGAAGGCGCACCAATTGGCCCCGGGAAAACTGCGGGCGGCATACGCCAGCGACAGTTCGTGGTAGCACTGGGTAATCTGCAGATTGCGGATGATCGGGTCGCTGAGTGCGGCAATGCGCTCAACCTCGGCGATGGTGGGTACGGTGAAGCGATCCGGGCTGGCCATAAAGACTCCGCTTTGGATGTGAGAGACGCGAGATGGGGGTGAATGCGCCCTTCAAAAGGGTCACCTCATTCCCTGTCTAGTGTCAAGCAGGGAGAGGGGCTACACGTCATTCCCCCCCCAAAAAACATGGCGATAGAGATCCAAAGCGTCGTCGCAGAAAATTTTCTGCTGGCGGCGGTTGCCCCGTTGGGTGATGTGATGTGGAATGCCTGCGACAACGGCCCGAGCAATTCTGGCCATTGAATTTCCCGCCGTTTATGGGTGATGAAATTGAATAGTAAAGTATCGTGTCCCTGGAATTGTAGTTTCCGGATGGAAACTAGCTTGAAATTACTGCCGAGGGTGCTATCTGTTGTATTAATAATAGGTCACCGGTTTGGCAAAAACCGGGACGTTTAATTTAACCAAAGTGGAGGTCTGTTATGTTTAAAGATATGCTAATAACACGACTTCGTTTCTTTTCGAGCTTACTCGTATTTTTTGCGTTTTTCATGAATTTTTTCGCGCTGGGAGAAGCAACCGCCGAGGAGCGGGCGTTTAGTCGAGCTGTCGATTCTCCAGAGCTTGAATGGGGTCCCTGTCCCGCGTTCATGCCCGAGGGCTGCGCGATCGCCGTACTCCAGGGTGATCCTGCAAAGCCCAACGCGGATGTGTTCTTCAGATTGGCCGGCAACACGACCGCGAAGCGCCACTGGCATACGTCTGCGGAACGCATGGTGTTGATTTCCGGGGAATTGCACATTGACTTCGACGGCCAGGAACCCGTGGTTTTGAAGCCCGGCACCTATGCTTACGGCCCGGCGAAGTTGCCGCATACAGCCGCGTGCAAATCAGAAGATCCGTGCGTGCTTTTTATCGCGTTTGAAGAACCGGTTGATGCGATACCCTTGGAGGTCCCCTAAGGGTTGACCACGCCGTAGGGGCAGGCACAAGGCCTGCCCTGGTTTTTATGCCCGGAATTTTCGATCGAAACCCGCCAATGTTTCGGAGGCACCATGCTCAGCCCTTCGGTCCACAGGCGCTGCCGGATTCCTCCTGGAATGAAATGCCGATTAGCTCCTGCCATTTTTCCCCTCCTTGCGGCTGCTGAATGGACGATTTCAATGGATTGCATGCAAAGCGATGATTTTTACCCTTGAAAATCGTCTTGTAGGCTGTTTTTAGGGGTGTTTAAAGAATTTCTGGTCTGAATTCTTGCGCCTGGCTTGGTCCGACCCCAAGCCGTGAATCGGGCTGGCCATAAAGACTCCGATTTGAATTTGAGAGGCGCGAGATGGGGGTGAATGCGCCCTTCAAAAAGGCCACCTCATTCCGTGTCTAGTGGCAAGCGGGAGAGGGCCTACACGTCATTCCCCCCAAAAAAATGATTCTAAACGTCGTCGCAGAAAATTTCCTGCTGGCGGCAGTTGCCCCGTTGGGTGATGTGATGTGGAATGCCTGCGACAACGACCCGAGCAATTCTGGTCACTGAATTTCCCTCCGGTAATCAGTACTGAAAATCTACTGCCCGACGCCGAACACCTGCCGGAGCAATTCGGTGGTGCGTTTGGCGGGATTGCGGCGAATCGCGGCCTCTTCCTCGGCCAGATAGTAGAAAATTCCGTCCATGCCCTTATCCACTCGAAATGACAACCGAAAATTGATCACCTGTGATCACCGAAATTTGACCACCCCCGTTGGTTGAAAATTACTTCTTTTTCTCGGGTTGGGGGTGGTTGTTGTATCCTGTTTTCAGGGACTGCTTGAGGCGGTAGCTGTCCCAGGTGCATTCGATGATATGGGCGCGGTGCGTCAGCCGGTCGAGAAGCGCGGCGGTCATGTTCGGATCGCCGAAAATCTGCGTCCAGTCGGCAAAGCCCAGATTGGTGGTGATGATCACCGAACC